>DATDAG010000374.1:0-6023 GCA_036525495.1 Anaerolineales bacterium | reverse complement strand
ACCGTCCCTACTTCAAGATGTCCAAAGCCCAGAGCAGAAAGCCCATTTATTGCCAGGGCATCCTTATCGTATCCTGCGGCGAGTCCAACTGGATTTTTGAAAGCTAAACCAAAAACATGGACCGGTTTGGATTCTGTTTTGTATAGTTGAGTGAAAAACCAATTGGAAAGTGGAAAATTCCCCGCAAGGCGCAATGCTTTCAGTGAGAGTTGATGCGCGCATTCAGGGTCGAGACGAAAGAGGATGCGGCGGAGCCGGGGATACATTTACTTGGATTTGTGAATGGCAATGTACCGGTCACAATCCAGCGCATACTTTTTGGCGCGCTTCTGCAGGTTGGGCATGAGGGAAAAATCACCCTTGATTAAATCGGTCCCATGCTCGATCAACTGCCGGACTTTTTTCTCAATGTCGGACGCCAATTTTCCAACTGGCAAATGGGTGGAACGGAAAGCCGCCGCGGGCGCGGGCGTTTTTTCGACACCGTTCTCGACCAGCAGCCAGCCCAACGTGGATTTGTTTTCGGCGTTTTTAATATCCGCAATTGCAAGCCACGGTTCCCTGCCCAACTCATAATGCAGAGTTACATCCGTTGTGGCATTCAGATACTGGACCGTGCAATTTTTTTGAGAGTACGCGGTTTCACCCACTTTAAAGCCGTATCTGGACTCAAGCGGTCGGAAGGCGCCTGTCACAATGCGTTCAAATTCTGATTTTTTCATGTTTTCGCTTTCGATATCGAGATAATGGATCTAACTTATAACTTGTTATACCACCTAATCATGCCAGACAGGGCATATCCATGGGCAGCACTTTCAATCGAAAGTCGTCCGTCTGTTGATGTTTTGGACGTGCGCGAATACTTCCTGCAACATGCTTTTGTTTGTGCGGAACAATGACAATGGAGGCAGGTTGTTCAACTCGAAGAACCCAACCGCCATCGTTTCATTGCTGGTGCGCGGCTCGCCGTCAATCAGTTCACACAGAAAAATGATCTTGAAGGCGTGATAGAACTCCAGCGGTTCGATGCGGTTGGCATCGAGTACGGCAACCACCTTTTCAGCCTTCACACGATACCCGCTCTCCTCCCACACCTCACGCTCCGCCACAGACGCGGGCGCATCGCCAAGGTCCGCCCAGCCGCCGGGCATCGCCCAACGTTCGTCCGTCCGTTCCTGGATCAGCAATATCTTTCCTTCATGTACCACCGCGCCGCGCACGTCAACTTTTGGTGTGGCGTATCCCGCCTGCATCGAGAAACTTTCGAGAATGGATTCTTTCGAGAGCTCTGATTGACTCTCGACCATTTCGGCTGTGATCTCCTGCAAACGCTTATAGCGCGCCAGGTCGAATTCGTTCTTGCTGTATGTAAGCCCGGACTGGCTCAAAGAGAAAATTTCGCGCGCCCATTCGATCCATTTCGGTGATTGTCCGTTCATGAGTTACTCAACTTTTCCTTCCATTCTTCGAGAGGCTCGTCAATGTTTCGAGCATGGGTAAGACGTATTTGAGACGTTTGTTTGTTTCATCCAGGCTCTGTTCCCGTTCCTGCTTGAGTTCATCGGCATTCCGACTGAGAATGAACGGATCTTCCCATGCCAGCCAGTCCACCTCGCGGGTATGGATGTTCTCTTGCAGGTAAAAGACCATTTCAGCGACCATGCTCAAATCTGGATTCTTCACGAGCGGCATGATCTCACGCAACTGCTTCGCCTTGACGACAATGTGACACCAGCCGTAATCCAGTTCCTTGTCGAAGAGATTCTTTCCAACCGTTGTGACAATCTCTTCGAGTTGACGATAGTTCTCTGGGTGAGTCTCCCATGCATATTGGGATCGGTGAAAAATAAGAGGCAGGTTGTCGGCGGTCAACGAGTCAACATCTGCGAGAAACGAGTCTCGATATTTACCTTCCAACGCAAACGATACGCGGTCTGGGTAACAAAGATGAAGCGCTTGTTCGGAGTGTGCATCTTCTGCCGCGTGTTGGTATAGATAACCAAAGTGTTCGCCGATGAGTTTGTTACCGTCCACGGGATAGACGGTGAAAAAATTATCAGTGATGATCAGGTCAGTTTGCTGGAGCAACTCAAGGGAGGAAGGAGGCGAGCTGACGTAGGCGTGGTCAAAATGATCCTTGAGATCACGCAATATAGCTTGCATATGCGGAAGCAACGTCCCATCTGGGTCGTTGTAGGGAAAGGCAATGGCAGGCTTCATCTATTCTTTGCGCTGTCCGGTCTTGATGATGAAGTATTGGACGATCTCCTCCTCGGGGTGAGGAATATCCATGAGGGTGAACATCGCCGCCAATTCGCCGCGATGATGCGTGTTGTGATTGGGCGGCTGGATCAGCATCTGCCACAGCGGAAGCGTGAAAGTTTCGCCCCTTGGGTTGGTGAAAGTGATATCACGCAGAAGGCTTTGTTCGGTTTGTTCGGCGATGAAGGCGCGCAAGTTCTTTTCCACGTCCACCCAATATTCGCGGATGGAAGCAATGGTGGGAAAATCTTTTGCGTCTAGAAATTCGCCATTCTCTCCGCGCCAACGTTGGGGCCACATGCGTTCGGAACTCATCATGTGCACGAACACCGCATGGACGCTGTCCCAGCTATGTCCCTGCTTGCGGAAGAGTTGTTCCTCGGTGAGCGTTTCAGCAACAGCGAGATAACGTTTGTTCGCCCAGTAGTTGTAATCATAAAGTTCGGTTAAGTAATTCTTCAGTTTCATGTGAATTCCTTTGTTGCAAGTTAAAACGTTCACGCATTTAAACGTTGGAACGCTCTAAAAACTCCCTCGTCTCTTCGATTTTTTCCTTCTTCACCTTTCCATTCTCTTCCCAATACTCCAGCAATTGACCGATCGTCAGCACCGCGTGCAAGGAATAGCCTGCCTGCGCTAATGACTCTTTTGCGCCTGATTGACGATCCACGAGCACAACGATATCTTTCACGACCAAGCCTGCGCCTGTCAGTTTTTCGATAGCTTCGAATTTACTTCTGCCTGTGGTGGCAAGATCATCAACGACAACAACCGTCTCGCCTGCGTGATATTCGCCTTCGATCTCGGCTTTCGTGCCGTAGGTTTTCACTTCCTTGCGCGGGTATATCATGGGATAGTTCCCTGCTAGAGTGATGGCAGTTGCGATTGGAATGGCTGCGTATGGCAAGCCAGCGATACGGTCGAATTTCAAATCTTTGATGAGAGGCAGATATGCCGCGCCGATCTGTTCCAATAATTTGGGATAGGTGATGATTCTCCGCAGGTCAATGTAAATGGGACTCTTGAGTCCAGACTTGAGGGTGAATTCGCCGAATTTGATACAGCCTGCGGAGAGGAGTTCATCGGCGAGAGATGCTAGATGGGAATCGAGTTGTGTCATTTGTATTCCTTATTTTGGTCATGAGGTCTTCATAAAGAAACGGGGATCTGTTTCTTCAATGACAGAAAAGCCCAATCGTTCATAAAGGCTCTTTGCTGGATTACCTTTGAGCACAGATAAGCTGACGGGTTTCTGTTTTGATGCAGCATCATCAATAATTACCTGAATGATTCTGGTTCCAATGCCCTGACCTTGATGAGTCGGGAGAATTTCAATTGCACGCAATAACACATCATCCGTTCTTTCTTCCAAAAAGATCATGCCGATATCTTTGCCTTCAAATGTAATGACTTGATTTTGGTTGGGGATATATCTCTCTCGAAAAAGTGACTCTTGAAATGCATCGTCCCAGCCCCAGATTTGATCCACATAATCCTTCATCGTGGCGATATGCATGGCATATAGAAAATCAAAATCTTCATCTGTTGCTTGACGAATATCAATTGGTGGAATAGGTTTGATCGTGATGAACATGATTACTTGTTACTTAATTCTTTTTTGATATGCAAAATATGATCGCGGATTTCAGCTGCAGCTAATTTCGGATTTTCGGCTCGTGAGATTCCTCTTGATATTGGAATGAGCATCCCTTTGCCGTCTTCGCGAAGACCTGACTTCAATGCGATTTCCAAGTCGCCGCCCTGGGCACCGACACCAGGTGACAAGAACCACAAGTCAGGCACAGCGGCGCGGATCATTTCCATGATCTGCGGATGGGTGGCGCCAACGACCAGACCGATATTGTTCCTTTCATTCCATTGTTCCGCGAGTTTTGCCACGTAGATATACAAAGGCATGGGCATGTCCGATCCCATTGGCATGACCAGGAGATTCTGCAAATCCATTGAACCTGCGTTGGATGTTTTGCACAGCAGGAACACGCCTTTCTCTGGATGGTTGAGAAACGGATCAATCGAGTCTTTGCCGAGATATGGACTCAATGTAATGCAATGTGCGCCAAGAGTCTCAAATGCAGATTTGGCATATGCTTCGGCAGTGGATGCAATGTCTCCGCGTTTGGCATCGAGGATGACGGGGATGAGGGAGCCTAGTCGCTTTGACTCTTCATCAATGGCTTCGATAACCTGCTTGAGCGCTGTCCAACCTTCGGCGCCGAACGCTTCGAAGAACGCCGCATTGGGTTTGAATGCTGCAGCGAAGGGAGCTGTCTCTCGGACGAGATTCAGGCAGAAGTCGAGGGCAGAAGCGGGCGAAGGGTTCGAGAGTTCGCTGATGTGTGGGTCGAGTCCAACGCATAAGAGGGATGAACAGTCCTCGACGCGTTTTTCCAAAAAAGTAAAAAAAGTTTCCATAAGATTCCTTTACCGCGAAGCACGCAAAAAGCGCGAAGATTTTTAAAGATTTTCTTTGCGAACTTAGCGCTCTTCGCGATTCATAAATTTAGGCTTTGCCTAATACCATTGCGAGCAGCGCCATCCTAACATACAACCCGTATTCCATCTGACGGAAGTATGAGGCGCGGGGATCGTCGTCGAAGTCCATGCTGATCTCGCCAACACGTGGGAGCGGGTGCATCACGATCATATCCTGTTTGGCGGCTTTCATGATCTCGGGTTCGATCACATACGCGCCTTTGACCTTTTCATAATCAGCGTGGTCTTCGAAGCGTTCCTTTTGCACGCGCGTGACGTATAATACATCGGTTTCGGGCAGGGCTTCATCGAGCGTAGTGAACTCTGCCTGCGGAATACCCTTCGCACCGACCTCGTCCATCACTTCTTTCGGCATCTTCAAAATATCGGGTGAGACGTAATTGATCTTGACCTTAAACAACGAAAGCAGACGCGCCAGCGAATGGACGGTGCGCCCATATTTCAGGTCACCGAGCATGGTCACGGTCATGCCGTCCACCTGACCCGCGCCGAGTTCTTCGAAGATCGTGAACGTATCGAGCAGCGCCTGCGTGGGATGTTCACCCGTGCCGTCGCCCGCGTTGATGACAGGTTTGCGCGCCGCCTTCGCTGCGATTGCCGCCGACCCCGTTTCTGGGTGACGCAGCACCAGCACATCTGCATAACATTCGAGCGTGCGCACCGTATCTGAAAGGCTCTCGCCCTTTGTCACCGACGAATACTTGACCTCATTGATCGGGATGACGCTCCCACCGAGCCGTTCCATTGCTGCAGTGAACGACGACGATGTTCTCGTGGATGGTTCATAGAACAGGTTCGCGAGAATTTTCCCTTTCAGCAGGTCAAACGTCCCAACGCGCTCGACCATGCCGCGCATCTCGTGCGCCACACCGAACACGTACTCCAGATCGGCGCGGCTGAACTGCTTGACGGATATGATGTCCTTGCCAAACCACGCGGCGTTCTTATTCTCACCAAACGGCAGGTAAGGGGATTGAGATTCAGTAGGCATATTTTTTTACTCCTTTTGGTCTTATTTTTAGGATGAAAACCCGAGTCTTTCTACGGGTGAATTGATTCAGTTTCGAGATACATTTTCTACTACTCCTTGATTTCTTTCCATTGAATAGTATTACAGCGCAAGGTTGCGAGTGAAAAGCTCTAATTGAGCCAACTTTTTCTTGCGGTGTGAACGATACGCGACGAAGTTGCGTTGTTGGTAATAGCGCACACGGTCTAAAGCGGATTTAATATCAGAAACAAACGAA
>DATDAG010000373.1:0-4352 GCA_036525495.1 Anaerolineales bacterium | reverse complement strand
TATCCAGGATATCCGCATGACCACGAGTGTTGAGGGGGATGTTGAAGGTTTTGACTGGCATTTCAAACTCGGTATCTTAGAATAAGGATACTGGCTGATGTCCTTTCAGCGATTGTGAGAAAAAGTATAAAATTGTAACATAGCCCACCCGGAGTCGTTAATAACTATGAGTGATAATCTACGGAATTAAAGAAATGTGAGACACAGTTCGGATGGGAGAGAATTGGGATAGTTTATCCAAATCACCGGGGCAGATTTTTATAAATTTAATCAAGGAAGGAATCTTTACAAGCCTACCAATGGCTCAACGAAAGAAGCCATCCATTGCAAAGCCAAACCGATGGCCAACAGACATCCCGATTTGGGTTTGGGGCGCGTGCTGGAGCAAGTAATTGACGGATTACCCACCTCCCAAATGCCGGGAGTAACAGGCTTTGCCCGCCACAACTCGAAGACAGCTACATGGTCTGTCGCTAAGCAATATTTTTGATTTCTGGATCCTCAGCAGTAAAAACTATTGAGTTATTAGGAAGAAATGTAAGAATTGTCCAGCAATTAGAAGATCATGGACATCGATCAAGATGGCGCTCGTAGTGAATATGGCAATTTAACGATTTGCTACACAAGAGATTCTCATATTAGACGAAAGACCATATAGTCAGAACTTGTACAAAGAAAGAGTAGTGGATGAGGATAACATCAGGATGTAAGGATATATATAGTAGAATTGTGCTATGTTTTTATAAAATTTCATAGATTCAAAATCCGAGATTTTAATTATCTGTGGTAAACACAAAATAAAGGAAACCTTCACCATGAGTAAAAAAATATTCTCCAGCATAATGATTCTATCCATATTCTTTTATTTATTTAGATCTCAAACAAACATGGATGCTAAGGCACAGGACTCTCCATCTTTCATCCGGATGGTCAGGTCGATTGCTGTCGATGAAACAGGTGTCTCCAATCCCGTGGGCATCGGATTCTCTCTACAAAGCAACAATTTTTATGTAGCTGGAGCGAATGCGCAGGGAAATCCCCTGCCTGCATACCTGGATATCATCCAATTAAACCGTTTTGTAGAGCGGTCGGGCTCAGCTCGGATCATGGCAGCAGTAGAAGATCCGATGGATTTAGCGTTTGATAATAAGGCGGGTCGGTTGCTGAGTTATCAAACTAAGACAAATAAGCTGATTGAGGTAAAACAAGATTCAGAGGGAAATCTTGATCCAGCGAGTCTGATCAGGCACGATGTCCGGCGCCTCGGCGTGCAGGATCCACAGGGGATGAGCGTAGATGGGACGAGTGGGGATGTGTTCATCTTAGATAAGGTGGGTCCGCGGATTGTGCAGATCGAGTTGGGAGCAGGCGGTAGCTTTGCCAATGCACCAATATCTGTGGTGGACTTGCGTGCAGTGGGGACATCGGATCTACGCGGGCTCGCCATCGATCCGTCCACAGGTCACTTCTTCGTGTTAAGCCCAAATCAGCAAAGGTTATATGAGCTAACCCGCGCTGGACAAATCGAAACAGTGCGCGACCTGTCCGAATTCGGGCTGATAAATCCACAGGGGATGGTATTTGCTCCCAGCGGAGACCAAACGGACGACCCAACGATTACGAGCCTGTTTTTGGCTGACAGTGGAACTCTTGCGGCAAGCGAATCGATCAATACCAGTTCATCTCAGGCCTCGGTGATAGAAACCCAGGGAGTAAAAGGAGTCAAAGACATCCGATCATCGGGCCAAATCTTAGAACTGTCGCTGAACCAGCTTGAGGCGCCCGCAATGCCTTCATTTTCCTCTACCGTGGTCAAAGTCACGGATATGGCTACGCCTCCATTCTCTCCCCCCAGTCCAGATCCTTTGGGCTTGGCATATATACCTTCAAGTAATAATCTGCTCATGAGTGATGGAGAAGTCGAAGAAATTGTAGATGGGATAACCCACTTTCAGGGTGCCAACGTTTGGGAAATGAACCTGGATGGCAGTGTGGTCATCACTGCCAACATCTCAAGCGTTCCTCCAACCCTGGTTTCCTTCACCGACGAACCCACTGGGATTGCATGGAATCCATCAGACAATGGTCATTTCTACTTCACCGATGACGATGCGAATAAAGTCTTTGATCTATCTCCAGGAAATGATGGGGATTTTTGGACCGCCGATGACAGTTGGACCAGTTTTGATGTCCTCCTAGGGGGTATTGGGAGTAATGATGCAGAAGGCATTGCCTACGACGGCGTGAACCTTTTTGTGGCAGATGGAGTAAATGCTGAAATTTACAAGTTTGACCTTGAAGGTAACTATCTCGGGCAATTCGATGTCCAACAATACGGGGTCGTTAATCCGAATAGCGTCGAATATAATGAAGTTAACAAAACCCTTCTGATAATGAGCAACCAGACAGATGATGTAATTATCGAGACCGACCTCGACGGTGCTCTGCTGAGAACGATTGATATTTCCGCTTTAAATGCCAGATCACCAGATGGATTGGCTTTTGCTCCAGCGAGTGACGGTTCACCTACAAACCGGTTCTATATTTTAGACTCCGGAATCGGCAACAATACAGACCCCAATATCATAGATGGCAAGATGTTTGAGGCTACTGCGCCGCCGCCCATCTCGGAGGGGAATCAGCCACCAATTGTAGATGCCGGTTCTGATATAAATATCACCTTGCCAACAAATTCTGTAGATTTGGTTGGAACAATTTTAGAGGACGATGGGATTCCACCAACTGGAGTAACCACCACCTGGAGTAAGGCCAGTGGTCCTTGTCTGGTGACATTTGGCAATGCCAACAATCTTGTTACAACAGCTACTTTCTCATACCCCGGTAGGTATATCCTAAGACTGGAGGCAAATGATGGCGAGTTGAACAGCCAAGATACACTTACCACTATCGTTCAACGGCCAAGCCCGAGCAAAATTTTTGACGCAATTGTTGAGGATACTACAGACGATGCGGAAGAATCTGTTGCAGGGGTTATGACAATCGCGGGAACCAAAATAGAATTGGGCGAAAGAGATGGCAGCGCCCAGATAGTAGGTTTCCGGTTTAATTGGCTTGGCATTCCCCAAGGGGCGACGATTATTAGCACCTATATCCAATTCAAAGCCAACCAGGATAGCTCAGGCTTGGCATCTCTCTATATCAAAGGGCAAGATATTGATAATGCGCCTACATTTTCTGGACCAGGAGATAATATCTCTAGCCGGGTTACAACCACGGCATCTGTGCCATGGAATCCGCCTGATTGGATAAAGGATCAACAAGGAGATAATCAAAAGACGCCCAATATCGCCTCTGTGGTTCAAGAAATTGTTGATCGCCCTGGATGGGTGAGCGGGAATTCTATGGTATTTATTATTGGTGGAACTGGAACGAGGATTGCCCAGGCTTATGATGGCGATGATCCATGTGGAGCCGCAAAACTGCATATAGAATATAATGTGCCACCAGTGGCGGTCAACAATACTTACACCACGGACGCAGGTGAGGTGTTGAATGTGGCCGCGCCGGGCGTGTTAGGGAACGATAGCGACGCGGACAGCGATTCACTTGAAGCGGTTAAGGTCACCAATCCATCCAATGGCATCCTAGTCCTCAATAAGAGCGGCTCGTTCAGCTATACGCCAAATGAAGGCTTCGTCGGGACGGATAGTTTCACGTACAAAGCGAATGATGGAACTGTTAACTCGAACACTGCAATGGTAACCATCACCGTCACACCACTCCCAACCGTTGATCTAATCAAGGACGTCACGCCAACCAGCCGCCTGGAGCCCGGCGGGGTCTTCACCTATACATTGACCATTACCAACACCTCTGATGAACAGGTTAAGATCATTTCTATGACAGATACATACAAACTACCAAAAGCCTGTAAAGATCTGGTCAATCAGTGGATCCCGGCAAGCGGCAACCTTTCTTGTAGCTACGAGATAACGCATACCGATGTGGGTAGCTACTCAAATACCGCCGAGGTCACCGTAGAAGACAACGAAGCGAACTCCGCTTCAGATACAGCTAACACAGAGGTGACTGTTAGAGAAAAGCCCCGGCTCTATCTCCCGTTGATTACCAGGTAACCTCGGGGATAAGGCAAGCAGGACAAATCACCTGATGGTGCGAAATACCTGAGGGACTATAAGTAAACAAAAACAGACGATCCGGTGGCTGCAACCAACGAATCGTCTGTTTTATTCAACACGACAAACGCTTTACGATTCCCTTTAAATGTTGTAGACTTCCAAGCATGGAAATTGATCTAGAGCTCTACCGTCGAGAGGTGCGTGTCTCTGTGCGCCCGCGAGTGCGTATCTCGGTAATTGATGTCGCTCCCG
>DATDAG010000372.1:0-3584 GCA_036525495.1 Anaerolineales bacterium | reverse complement strand
AGGGCGCGTTCATCTTCGCTGAGCAGGTCGTAACTCCAGTCGATCAGCGCGCGCAAGGTCTGTTGGCGCGGCAGGGCGGTGCGGCTTCCACCTGTCAGCAGTTTGAAGCGGTCATCGAGTCGTTTGGCGATCTGTTCGGGTGAAAAGAATGTGGTGCGCGAAGCGGCGAGTTCGAGGGCGAGGGGAATGCCGTCGAGACGGCGACAGACCTGGGCGACGGAGGAAGCGTTCTCTTTGGTCAGTTTGAAGTTTGGGCTGGCGGCAGAGGCACGGTCCACGAAGAGGCGAATCGATTCGTAATCCAACAGACTGTTTATATCTGAGAGACCTCGGATGTCTCGCGGAAGCGAAAGCGACGGGACGCGATAGGTCGTTTCGCCTGAAACGCCGAGGGCTTCACGACTACTGGCAAGGATCTTCAAGTTCGCGCAGGCTTGAATGAACGACTCGGCAATATCCGCACAGGCGTCGATGAGATGTTCGCAGTTGTCGAGAATGAGGAGGGCGCTTTTGGCACGCAGGTAATCGGTGACCTGTTCTATCAGTGGACGGTCGGGGCTTTCGCGCAAGCCGAAGACCGATGCGATGGTCTGCGTGATAAGCGCAGGGTCTGCCAGCGGGGCGAGTTCGATCATCCACACACCGTCGGGGTAGAGCGCGAGTTGGTCGCCGCCGAGTTGAATGGAGAGTCGTGTCTTGCCCGTGCCACCTGGACCAATGAGCGTGAGTAATCTAGCTTGGTTGAGTCTTTTCTTTGCTTCTATAAGTTCGCGTTCACGCCCGATGAAGGTGGTAAGTTTTACAGGCAGGTTGTGATTTTTGACTTTCTGCGTTTTCAGCGCCGGAAACTCAGACGGCAGGTCTGGCGCGCTGATCTGATAGATGTGCTGCGTTTGGACAATGTCCTTCAGGTTGTGCTCTCCCATGTCGAGGAGTTGAACATTTTTTGGGATGCTATTCGTTAGCAGGTCGTGTGTGGTTTGCGAGATGAGTATCTGCCCGCCATGCCCAGCGGACATGACACGCTGTGACTGTGCGAGTGTGGCGTATCCATCATACTTTGAGTCAGTAGAGTCAAATGTTAGCCTGGCAGCCCCTGTGTGGATGCCCATACGCACTTTGATCGGCGTGGGCGACCATACTTCCTTGTGCAGTGTGGTTTGGGCATCCAGCGCGGCATTGACCGCGTCAATGGCATTTTGAAATGACGAGGAAAACGAATCCCCGACGATCTGGAAGACGTATCCATTATATTTTTCGAACGCATGGTTTAATATCTCGTTGTGACGAGCCAACAGGGCAGGCATCTCGTTGGGATATTCCTGCGAGAGCTTGGTCGAGCCTTCAATGTCTGTAAACAGGAAAGTTACTGTGCCTGATGGAAGTTCACTCATAAATTATCTCGATACCAATAAAGTTTTGTAACATTTTACTCCTCATCCACTGATTTCAGCACAAGATCCAGCGCATCATCCAGTGATAGCTTGAGCCCATCCTCAAACGCGGACTCGAATCCTTCATCCCCAAGCACCTCGCGGGAATGTGCCTTTGCACGTTCCATAAACCGTTTATCCCATTGCCAAATTGGAAACAGGGTACCTTCTTTTTCAACGTTCTCTAGAACACCCAGGATGAGCGCCGTGCCGTGCGGGTCGTAGGTATGGAAAGCCTCCAGCAGGTAAGTAAGGAAATCCATCTTATTTAGTTCCCAGAATGATCTTACCAAGAGAACTCCTTCCCGAGCCAATTCCCTAAATTTCTTTTCATTGCCATCCCCAAAAATGGGATTGCACAACCATGCCAGAGCAAGGGGCGTTAAGAAGACAAAGCCTACACAACCCTCGCGGCCAGTCTCGAGGGCTTCCTCAAAATAACTTCTGGCTTTCTGAATTTCACCCCGTTCCAATGATAATTCTCCAAGCCACATGGTCGAAAAAGCTTTTTGTGCTTTTTCTCCTAACAAGGAGCATTGTTCCCGCATTTCAAGCAGCAAGGATTCTGCCCGTTCGTAATCACCCTTTATCCAGGCTATCGCAGCATAATCTCTGGTACTGGTGTTAAAAGCTGAGCCGACCTGCCTGTAGTACATATCTGCTTCCTTTGCGAGGATTTCACCCTCCTGTATTTGGCCGAATCTGATCATAAATTCCGAACGCAGACCTAATACCCATGCCAAATGCCATCTTTCGCCTGCCTGACGAGTTAATTCCTCCGTTCGCTCGAGGAAATGTAGATCGCTCTTTTTTTTGCCAAGCTGGACAAGACATCTTTCAAGAATATGATTAGCCTTCGCCCCCCAGTAGACGGAATTCACCTTTTGGAATGTTTTTAAACTTTGCTCCAACAGAGAACAGGATTGTTGGAGGTTGCTGTTGAATAACCAATAAAAACCAAGGCGATACTTTGCGATCGCAGTTTCGAGTTCAGCGCCTGTTTTTTGCGCCAATTCCAGACACATCTCGGCAGATTTTCGTATTCTTTCGGCGTCATCCAGATTCCAGGCAATTTCTGTATCCATAACCAGCGCACGTACACGGGCGGTCACTTCTTCGGGGTCATCATCATTGGCTGGTCTTTCCAGGGCTGTTGCCAGCCACTTTGTTCCTTCAAGACTGTACCCTTTTATGGACCAAAACATTCCCAGGGCCGCGCATAACCGCAAAGACGGCTTGGCCGACTCATCTCCCAAAGCGTGTTCAAGTGCGGCGCGCAGATTCTCATGATCGGCATCCAATTGTGCCAGCCACTCCAACTGTTCGTGGTGGATCAAGTGCGGCTCGGCGGTCTCCGCCAGGTTCAGGAAGAAATCCAGATTTTTTTCACGCAATGCTTCGCTTTCGCCTGAATCGACCAGTTTCTCATTCGCATACTGGCGTATCGTCTCCAACAAGCGGTACCGGGATGTGCCATCCTTGTCATCTGAAATGACTAATGATTTGTTGATCAGTTGTTCAAGGATGTTCAATACATCATCGCTTTCTACTTCACCCGAACCTGATTCGTCCCCACAGATCGACTCCGCTGCCTCAAGCGTCCATCCGCCAAGAAAAACGGCCAGCCTCCTGAACAGGGTCTGTTCTTCAGGGGGGAGTAAGTTGTAGCTCCAATCCACGGCGGCTCGCAGGGTCTGGTGACGTTCCATTGCGGTGCGGCTGCCACCTGTCAGTAACTTGAAACGGTCATAGAGTCGCTTGGCGATCTGCTCCACGCCCAACACGCGGATCTTCGCTGCGGCGAGTTCGATAGCAAGCGGTATCCCATCCAGGCGATAGCAAATCTGTGCCAGAGCAGGTGCATTCTCGTTGGTCACTTTGAAATCAGGGATAACAGCCGTGACGCGATCAATAAAGAGTTTGACCGCTTCGTATTGGCTCAGAGTTTCCAGCGAAGGGAGATTGTCCACATTGGGCAATCCCAGCGACGGGACGCGATAGGTCACTTCCCCCGCGATCCCCAACGCTTCGCGGCTACTGGCAAGGATTCTGACATCTGGAGCGGCATGTAATATCCGATCCGCGATCTTTGCACAGGCATCCACGAGGTGTTCGCAGTTGTCGAGGATGATCAACATCTTTTTCTTTGCC
>DATDAG010000371.1:0-3102 GCA_036525495.1 Anaerolineales bacterium | reverse complement strand
AACATGCCTTGTTCGAGCCTGTATCCCCGCAGTAATCACCCGAAGCCTGGATCGCCTTATCGATCAACACCTGACAACTTGCGTTCTTTTGTGCAACTGCGGTCGCGGTCAAACCGGAAAAGGAAAAAGGAATGTAACCGCCGCGCAGGAGGGCAAATCCCGCGGCGCCAACGCATATGATGGATACGAGCGAACCAAGGAACAATAACAGGAAGAATGATTCCTGTCGTTTCTTGCGTGATGAAGAACGTTTTGGTGGCCGGGTTGAAGTGGAGCGGATCGCCGCGAGGCGTTGTTTTGCGGCGGCATGATTCGGGTCGATCGCCAGGATGCGGTTCAGGCAGTGAAGTTCCTCTTTGACATTGTAGGTTGCGCGCCAGAGAAGTTCCCAGGTAGCCAGGCTGTTACGGTCCATGTTAAGTGCTTCCCGCAACACCTTGCGCGCTTCCTTCTTACGACCAGCCTCGAGGAACTCAGCCGCATCACGAAGTTTCGCATTCAGAGGATCACCGAAATCGTTCATAAATATAATGATAAACCAGGTGGGTTATCCTGTCGTTTTCTTTTTAGAAACAGGGTTATAGAGGATAAGAAGCCGCAGACGCCCGAAACGGAGTTGCGCCCCACTTTTCAGCGGATACGGCTGGTTCGGAACAAGTTTCTCGTCATTCATCCATGAACCATTCGTGCTGGAAAGATCCATGATCTCATATCCGGTTTCTGCCCTGCGGATTATGGCGTGCCGTCTCGACAACCCCATCTGATAACCGCCCATTTTGGTCAGGTCCAGCAGGGAGTCTTCCGGTGCCTTGTCGCTTTTACGACCCAAAACCAATTCCTTGTCAAAATGCAAATACAAAGGTTTCGGCGTACCTGCCAAATAAATGGCAATACCATCTTCGGGTATCAGCGCTTCATCGATGAGCGAGTCTGCGATTTTTTTCGAACCTATCCCCACTGCATTGGTGGTTTTGGTTGTTGCAGCTGAATTCCAGGGGGGAATCTCCAGTAATGAGCCGCAAAAATTACAGAAAATAGCATCTCTTTCATTCTTATTTTTACAAACAGGGCAGAATATTTCGTTTTTTTCCAAATCACTTTCTCCGGTTAGCCACTATTTAATTTCACGGTTGCATGGAAATATTACCACTTATTTGCCTGAATGTTCAACGCAGAAACAAGGCAAACACATTTTAAATATGCAAAGCCCACAACCGAAAATCGGAGTTTATCTATCTTTATTACTCGATCAGCAGTCCTTTAACATTTTCCTTGACATCCCTACCCGCTGTTGGTACACTCCACTTTGTAATTCATTCCAAAGAAAGGAGACGCGTGTTTTATGTTCAAATCAAAATCGGTACTTGTCTGCAATAACCCTTCGGGCGCGTCTCTGCACAGCAGTTAAGCCAGTCTTTTTGATTCAACTTATCTGCCACGGGCGCACCCAACCCCGTGGTTTTTTTATTTAATACCCCAACAGCCGCGTTCTTTACCTGCATGATTTGCTTGGCAAATCATGTGCAGTGCAAATGTCGTATGCATCATCACCGCAAAAGGTTTGTTCGTTGGGCAAACTCCCACCAGCCACGGAATTTCTGTGGCTGGATTTATTTCCAAAGAAAGGAATAAATTTTATGTCTGCACAAGCCCTTTACACAATTGGCAAACTTCCTGCCCGCGCAAAATTCAGCGGGCGTTCATCGAACATATCCAATTATCTAACAATTACAGGAAACCCTGACGATGATTACAAACAACAAGGACGACACTGGCGTCGTCTTTCGAAAATCCCTCGGACACTACACCGTCCACGCCCAAAAGGGCGGGCGAGATATCGATTGCGAACTCTCGTCCCTATTACATAAACAACTGAACTACCCCACCGCCGACCCCACATCCCTGCGACACAGAGTACAGGATGTACGCGAGATCGAGCACGTGGATCCAATCGCCATCGGCGACTTGGTCCGTTTTGTAGATGCAGGACAAAACCGCGGCATGATCACCGAGATCCTGCCTCGCCTCTCAAAGCTTTCGCGCCCCGCAACCGTTCCCGGTCAACACGTTTTCGAGCAGGTTATCGTGTCGAACGCGGATCTGGTCATACCCGTATTTGCCGTGGCAAGCCCTCCTCCCAAATGGGGGTTGCTTGACCGCTACCTCGTCACAGCTGAAGCGGCAGAGTTACCAGCACTGATCGTCATTACCAAACTCGATCTCGCGTACGGGAAACACAAACTCGATTCCGATCTCGACATCTATGACCGCATCGGATATCCGATCCATAAGGTTAGCGCGTACACTGGTGAAGGCATCGAGGAACTCAAGCAGATCCTGAAAGGCAAAATGTCTGTGCTGATCGGAAAATCAGGTGTGGGGAAAACCTCCCTGCTAAATGCCATCCAGCCGGGGCTCGGCCTGCGAGTCAAGGAAGTGAGCAAAGGCGAACTCGGCAAGGGACGTCACACCACCACACGCCTCGAAATGTTCAAATTGGATTCAGGCGGGATGCTCGTGGACACGCCCGGTATGCGTGAATTCGGTCTGTGGGACATCCCTCCCAATGAACTCGCGTATCTCTTCCCTGAAATGGCAGACCAGGTTGGTCAATGCAAATTCGGCTTGAGCTGCCGTCACGACAGTGAACCGGGATGCGCCATCCGCAAGGCAGTGCTGGACGGCGGGATAAGTCCGCATCGGTATAAGAGTTATATGAACCTGAGGAGGGAGCTATGAAACACCACGCCTCCTCGTTTGGTGACTTTTGGTGCGGGCATTGCAACAACTTTGTTTCCGCCGCGCATGTATTATCGGGTGTGAACAACCGCAACCACTGTCCGTATTGTTTGTGGTCGCGTCATCTCGATCTTTTTATCGCAGGCGACAGGTTGTCTGCGTGCAAGGGGCAGATGAAGCCCATCGGGTTGACGATGAAGAAGAGCAGGAACAAGTACCGGCTTGAGTCTCGAGGCGAGTTGATGTTGATCCATGAATGTGCAGAGTGCGAATCCCTATCCATCAACCGCATCGCGGCGGACGATGATCCTGATTCAGTGATGGATGTCTTTCGCGCGTCCCTGACCGGCAGTCATCGAGTTT
>DATDAG010000370.1:0-12012 GCA_036525495.1 Anaerolineales bacterium | reverse complement strand
TCGCCGGACCAAATAATGCCTGTCCCTCTGCCACAGCCCGGATGACGTTCAACACTTCCTCGGGGTCTGCGCCTTTCAACAAATAGCCCCTCGCGCCAGCCCGCATCGCATGGAAGATCGAGGCATCATCCTCGAGCATGGTCAGCATGATGATGCGCATCTGCGGCTGTTTCTCAAGGATTTGCTCTGTCACCCGGATACCGTTCAGTCCCGGCATGTTGATATCCATCAGAATGACATCTGGCTTGAGTTCCCGGCTTTTTTTCAACGCGGCATCCCCATCTTCCGCCTCCCCAATAATTTCGATGTCGTCTGTGACGGCAAGCAGGGCTTTGATACCCTCACGGAATAATTTGTGGTCATCGGCGATCATCAATTTAATATTCGTCATTTTGTAACCTCATTAAGAAGATAACGGCAATCTGGCGGTGATGCGGGTTCCGTGCGGCTGAACTTCGTCTATACTGAGCCCTCCACCGATCTCCTCGGCGCGCGCCCGTATGGAACGCAATCCCACACCAGACCGGTAGTCCTTTGGCATGCCAACGCCATTATCCTGAATGGAAATGACCAGCATATCTTGCTTCGCCTGAAATTTTACGAGAAAGCGGCTTGCGTGTGAATGCCTGACTGCGTTATTCCAAGCTTCGAGCAGAATGCGGTAGGCGTTGACCTCCACTGCGGCGGGCAAATGTGGAAGTCCATCTGACGGTGCAATAATTTCCAGCGCCAGCCCCCCGCCATGATTCCGTGCCAGATCCCGAACCGCCTCCACCAATCCAAGTTGATCGAGCACCGGGGGACGCAAACCATGCACCAGCCGGCGGACATCCGCAACGGTTTGTTGGCTTTGACGAATGACCTCTTCCATGAGGCTCTCCGCTTTTTCGGGCTTTGTGCGCATCATCTGTCGCGCCGCAGACAGTTTCAGCCCTTGGGCAGCGAGCATGGGACCCAGTTCATCGTGCAGGTCACGGCGGATGCGCAGGCGCTCGTCTTCCCGTTCGTTGACGATCTGCGCCCGCGAGCGGATCAGTTCCGTATTCAGACGGACTGTCTGCGCGGCAGCCCCTGCCTGCTGTGCGATATTTTCGATCAGACGGTAGTCCGCCTCCGAGAATTGCTCATTCGGTGCGCGGCGTGCAACCTCAAGTCTGCCAATCGTCTCCCCTTGATATGCCAGCGGGAACGAAACCAGGTCGGTGGTCTCCGAACCGGAGGAAGCAGCCAGTTTTTCCTCGCCAGTCTGATCCAGCCAGATTGCTACGTAAGGGATTTTGAGCGAATGAGCGATGGTCTCGGCGATGGCTGGTAGTACCTCATTGGTCGAGGGCGTTCGCTCGAGAGTCCCGACCAGCCGTGAAAGGACGGCGTAGGGATCGTCACGCTCGCCGAACATCCAGCGGTTAACTGCACGCTGTAATCTCTGCCGTAGAGGCTCGAACAGAATCGCCACCACTCCTGCTGAGAGGAACGAAATCACGGGGTTGGAAAGCCCGGTGAATAACACGTGCAGTACAAAGATCGTTCCCAGATAGCCAAGCATCGTCAGCACGGAGAGCGAACCATACACGAGCACGCGGTTGAGTATGAGTTCGATGTTCCACAGGCGGTAGCGCAGGATGGCAAAGGCGATGGAGAGAGGCAGGCAGGCTTTCAACAATTGTCCCAACGGGTACAGCAAAAAATCATGGAGGACGCGCGCGGATGCGTTCAGATTGAAGAGCGTCGGCACGACCTGTAGCATCAATCCCGCCGCACTTGCCCCCGCACCCCAAACGATCCAGCGGATTTGCTGGCGTTGGAAAGAGTCAGAGTGCAGATGACGGTATACGAGTGCGATCACACCTGTGATGATCCAGACCAGGCTCACAGAAATCAGGATCGAACGAGGCAGATACCAGATGAGCAGTGAACGCTCAAAAAGCCCCAGCGTCAGCCAAAGTCCGAGTACGAGAGTCAGCCCGAGGGTCAGGTTTGAGGCGAAACGTCCTGCGGGGAATAGATAAAAGAATAGGATCAGCAATCCAAAGCCGAACGCGATCCAGGCATCCATCCAGTGCGGAAATGTCCCGCTGTACAGGCTGTTTGCGAGAACCAGTACGGGAAGGGACAAGCCAGTCAGGAGCACAATCATCAAGAGGGCGGAGAACAATGCCATCCAGTCATCCGAGCGATGGCGGAAGATTACGACCGCAATGCTCACACACAGGACAGCTAACAGGAGTTCACTTGCCAACGCGAAGATGACTGCAAATTGACTGGATAAACCGTACTCGAGAAGAATGCCTCCCGCCCAGCTTCCGCGCGTGACTGTGACCTGCCGCGCCGGAAAATTGCCGGTCCGCACGCTGACGGTGACCGGTGCGCCGATCTCGCCAGTGAGCAATTCGTCCGCCTGCTCTGCTGAGGTGATCTCCACCCCATCCACCGCCAGTAAAATGTCCCCCTCCAGAATGCCCGCCTGCGCCGCGGTGGAAGGTGCATGCAGTGACAGGAGCACCTCCCCATTTTGATTTTGAGTCAACCATGCTTGAATGTCGCCGCGATACAGCTCGTGGATTTCCCGCGTATGCAGGGGCAGACCCGCAATGAACAGACCCAGAGCAATGAGCGAGCCTGTCAGCCAGAGGAGGCGCGCTGGAAGTAACCAGGGCGTTTTCAGATGGGTGTTGATGTTCGATGCGGCAGGCGCTTGTTCCATGATTGACCTTTGATAAAACTCAGATAATCATCCTATGTTACGGCAAACACGTGGATTGGGAATATAGCCAATCCATTGCGGCAACGATGACCGGGTCTTGTTCTGTGCCGAATTTCGACCAATCGGTTTCCACCAACATATCTGGTGTAATGGGACCATTGTAAATCGTCCCGTTGCGGTCGAACGAATTTGCACCGCTGACAAAGAGATTTGAGCCGTCGCTCATATCGGTATGGGTGATAAGCGTGGGCAGTCCGCGGGTGGGTTCGCCGAAGGAACGAACATCCACGCGTCCTTGAAATGCAACCAGCATCAACTCGCCGGCGGCTTGAGTCGCCGGGCTGACCAGGAGCGCACCCGGGGTAATTTGTTTCGGCTTGTAGACCGAGCCGTCGATCTCACTCTCGTAACGGTATTCATTATTCCAGAACACCTCACCGTTGCGATAGGTCCACGCCTCCTGCCGCCCGTCATTGTATTGGAACCCGCCCAAGTCGCCTTCACCCAGAATGGGACCGACCGCCGCGATGTACGACCAGATGTCACCGCCCGGAATGCGGCGCAGATCGATCATCCAGCCGCAGACGGGTGTCCGATCCATGCTCCGCATCAACTTTTGGGCATCCGTCGGGTATTGCAGGTGCGTGCCGGATTCGAATGTCAATTCGACGTAACCCACGCCGCGATCATCCTCGCCCAGCCGCTGACCAACTGGAGGATTGTAAGGATCCCTGCCTGCCATGATTTTGTTTCTGGCAACCTTGATCTGCATGGATACCCCATCCCGCTGGATCATGAGCTGTTCCGCTGTGGATGTGTCGATCTCTTTCGCGCTGCAGGGTGGATATGCATCCGCTTCTGCATAGGGGATTGGGGGTTGTCCATTGACCTGCTCGATGAGGTCTCCAACCTGCAGCCCGGCTTTTTCCGCTGGACTGTCTGGATCGATACGGATGATCACCTGATTCTCCGGATAGAGAGTCTGATAGCCGGTATAGAAATTGGGGATTTCCAAACTGGGAACCAGCAACCAGGCATTGCCATCGTTCAATTCCTTCAGGGCTTTGCAAATGGCGGGATATGTATCGGCGGCAGTTTGGGCATTGGTGATGATTCCCGCTGTCTCGCTGCGCAGAGCAGTCCAATCCACGTTGCCGCTCATCATGGCATGGGTTTCCAACCACTGGAAGGCGCTCTCTACATGTTGAGCAGGTGGCAGGGGGATGGGCGTGGGATCGGGAGGTGAAGCAATTGTGTTGCAGGCGGAGACGATGAGGGCAAGAAGTACTACTGATAAAGATTTGAGTTTCATTGGCGGTTGCTCCTTTATTATGGCACAGAAGGCATCGGCGCCCGAATGGGCAGATGTGTAGAAACGACAGTCATATTGTCACCGGCCGGTTGGGGTGTGGCTGTGGCTAGCACCTGGACTGTTGCAGGCGATACAGGTGCAGGAACGGCAACCGGCCAATCACTATTCTTGGTATATGCTGCCGGCATGTACATGGATGTGGCGGAAAAGCGGATCGCAGTGTGAGGGCTCAAGCTCAGTGCCAGAACCAGCACCGTGAATGCTGCAAATGCGATTAACAGATGGGAAAATAACTGTGACTTTCTCTCGACCTGCGGAAAATGGATGTTCATCTCTGCCTCCAATACTTGTTTGTACTGACATCCACTATAACAAGCATGCTGTCCCGTTGTCATGGGAGTGGTGTCCCAACTCAGTCCTATTTCTGAAACCACATACGCCCCTACAAAGCGGGACGTAAGTGATTATTGATTGGATACCGATGTAGACATACTGAATCTCGATGATGGTGTGGTTTGCTGCATACGACGGTAGCTGATATCAACCATGAAGGAGCGACCATCTTCTAATGTGTCTTCTGCCGCGAATGTGTAACTCTGCTCTCCGCCATCAAAAGGATTTTTAGAAATAGGACTGAATCGGGATGTTGCTCCCATGACAACAGGACAGAATACCTGTTATCCTCTCTATATCGATATCGAAAGAATAATTTGTTGGGGCAGTTCGCAATCTGGAATATATTTAATTTGTTAAAGGATAACTTGATGCTCATTCAAGTCATAACCAAACTTGACCAAATTACTGCAGAATGGCTGACATCCGTCCTTACCCGAAGCGGAGCGTTGACTCATGGCGCAGTGCAGTCTTTTGAACTTGGGACAGGACAGGGCAATTGGTCCATGAGCGCAAACTTGAAAATGACATACACTCCTGATGCTCGGGGTACTTTGCCGCAACGTCTCTTTCTCAAGATGGTGGATACCGACACAGGTGATGGTGAATTCTTCACGGATGGCGAAGTCACTTATTACACCCGTGATTATGTGGATGTGCAGAACGCTCCGCTATTGCGTTGCTACAATGCCGCTTATTCCAAAGATATAAACCGTTATCACCTCCTGCTGGAGGATGTCTCTGAAACGCACATTGAAGCGTACGATAAAACTCCAACTCTTGACTATGGACTCGCGCTGGCGGAAGGGCTGGCAATTCTCCATGCTCGGTGGTGGGGAAAGGTTCGGTTGGCAGAATCAGGCGCGGGTGGGCATGATGCGGAGCACATCCAGAATTGGGTGAAGATTGCCGAGCCGGGCGCGGGTCATATTCTTGAACATTTTTCGGCGGAGTTGAAACCTCATTGGGTTGACCTCATCCGAGAGTTGTATGCCAACCACCCGCAGACATTGATCCAACGTTCGCAGGATTTAAGCTGTTTTACGTTGATTCATGGCGACGTCGGCTCGTCGAATGTGCTGGTGCCACGTGATAGGAATCGTCCGATTTACATCATAGACCGTCAGCCATTTGATTGGGGCTTGACCACATGGCTGGGTGTTTATGATATTGCTTATGCCATCGTGTTGGATTGGGATGTGGAACTTCGAAGGCAGTACGAAATTCCCATGCTCAAGAGGTATTTTGAAGTTTTGCTTCAAAACGGGGTCTCAAATTACTCATGGGAAAGACTTTATGATGATTACCGTTTATGTGTCGCAATGGGTGTCTATATCGCCACTGAATACTGCCGCGGCGGGATCAACGAACGCTGGACACATGTCTGGTTTCGTATGTTGCAACGCGCACTGACAGCGATGGACGATCTGGATTGTCAAACACTATGGAGGGAGTGATTTAGTTGTCATGCATATCACAATCCTTGCCCTTGGTTCCCGCGGTGACATTCAGCCTTATGCTGTGCTTGGCAGCGGACTGAAATCTGCGGGACATCAAGTCCGCTTTATTACGTTTGAGAGTTTTGCCTCCTTGATTGTCGAATTAGGGCTGGATTTTCATCCCATCCCTGGAGATGCGCAGGCAGTGGTGGCAGATGGCGGCGCAAATATGTTGGGGCTGGTGCGTTCTTTCACCGGACTCGCAAAAGGATATGCACGAAGCCTATCTGATCCGCATTTGGGTGAAACAGACCTCATCATCAATCAACTGCCCGGTGGTTTGTACGGATATGACCTGGCGGAAAAATACAACCTGTCGATGGTGCTGGCATCTGTCATACCATTGGCTCGCACAGGCGCAATGCCGTTGATGGGCTTCCCCAATCTGCCTTTGCCTGGATACAACCGAATGACCTATTCTGTGGGGGAGAAGGTTCTATGGCAAATGTTTCGTTCGGTAATCAATGAGTGGCGGACTAAAACGCTTAAACTTCCACCCTTGCCTGCCAAAGGATACTTTGACCAGCTCGGAACGTGGAAATTCCCGATCCTGAACGGATTCAGTGAACACGTCATGCCGCGCCCCTCCGATTGGAACGAACATATTCACATCACGGGCTATTGGTTCGCTGAAGAGAAACACTGGGAGCCCCCAAAGGACCTGCTGGATTTCCTGGCTGCTGGCAGGCCCCCGGTGTTCATTGGATTTGGAAGCATGCCGGTCAAGAATCCGCGACGGACGACGGACATTATTTTGGAAGCACTAAAGCAGAGCGGACAACGCGGAATTCTTCACTCAGGTTGGGGAGGGTTGGGGGATATTTCTCTGCCCAAGAATGTGTTCAAGATCGAATATACCCCCTATGACTGGCTCTTTCCCCGCATGTCCATGATCTTCCATCATGGTGGCTCAGGGACAACGGCATATGCACTCCGTTCAGGCGTGCCTTCCTGTACTATCCCATTTTTGTTCGATCAATTTTATTGGGGTAAGCGGAGTGCTGACTTGGGCGTTGGCCCTCAACCCATACCATTCATAAAAATAACCGTTGAAAAACTTAATCAGGCAATTCAGGTAGGAACTTATACCTCTGAAATTCAACAAAACGCTACTGATCTCGGTAAAAAGATTAGAGTAGAAAATGGGATTCACACCGCGATAAACTTGATTGAAGTACTATGGAGAACATAGCAATAAAATTAATAGGACCTACACAATAGACATATGAATAGCAGAAAACTTGAGCCGTTGGCATAAATAATCTAGACATGGACATAAAGGATGATTCAAATAATTACTCTCCCTGAGAAGACAGAAATTCATTTAGCTTCCCAGCTTCAATGATGATCCCTAATCCTGGCAAATCGATTGCTTCAAGTTTGCCTTTGCGGATCCATGCTCTGATCTGTTTTGACGTGACTTGGCAAACCTGTGCGGCTTGATAAACCGTGAAATAACTTCCGCGTGGGATCGAGGTGGGTATGATTTTTGGTTCACTGTTCTCAATCAGTTCTTTGTCTTCTTTTCTTTCCCGCACTTTTCTCCCATAAGCAGCAATAAGCCGAAAAACTTTGTTTAGGGCTTGTTTCGCATTTTCTTTTTCATACACTGAAATGCGTTTCAACGAACCCTCCTGTGCTGAGAGAAATTCAAAAATAGTCTGAATTTGATCTGCTTTAAGCTCTATTTGGTTTTTCAGTACCAACTCTCCTCCCGCCTTTGTTGGTGGGGTGTTTTCACTATTGCTTGAAAGTTGGAGGGTTGGTGAACCAACCACCAAGCCTTTTGACTTCCATTCATCATTCCATTGCAGATGCTCAAGAAGTTCAAGCGCATATCCTGCAAATAGATGAGTAACGATGCGATGATCTGCATCCCATAGGACAACTCCTCGCTCTTGCCAATCTTGCCGCTGAAGTTACGTAAGCCAGGAGGGAGAGTTCGGTGGGGAAGCGAGGTACCCCTCGAAGTTGAGATGGATTCCCCATGTGGTTCGATCTAGAACGGTTGAATGATTATGCATACGAACCTGCCTATAGTAATGAATTGATAGGATCAGTATAAAGCAAGCAGGCTCTGGGATTGGGCAGACTGTCGGTAGATAGCAAAAAATGGATTGATTGTTTATGGGAATGATTTAAACGAAAACACCCCTATACGTGGGGGTGTTCATTCGTTTTTAGATTTTTATTCTCTATTTGGTGGGTACAAAATTTTGTGGCCTGAATTTATACCCATATACATGATATATGCCACGCTGGATCTATCATTTTGACTTTGTGACAAGCTATTTGAGAAGATTAAGCAAATTCTCTCTTGTTAGTAGTTCAAGATCATCTGGTGAGGCGATAAACGGGCGGACATCATCTATTGCCTGTTCCCAAGGTGTGGATTCAATTTTCTTGCGCACTTTTTCACGCCAATTATTTGACAACATAGTTTCACCCCTCCAGCCTGTTTGCTTCAAGGCATTGTTGAGCAAATCCAAATTGGGAGCAGGCCATTCCCTGTCGCTCAAATACCACATCATGTCGTACAGGTCGCGTCCTTTGAAATAGGGTCTTTGCAAAATCGCATGGAGTTTGCCAGCTAGTAGGGAAGACTGATCGTGATGTTGTACATTAAGCAACACATGGCGGCGGATCAACGAGGTTGCCAGTCGGGCTCCAGCTGGCGGGTTGGTGTCAACTTCAATTTTCACAGCCAGAATTTCATCCCGATGAGGAGAAAGGCTCAATTCAAACAAAAGATTAGGAAAACGTACGAAGGCGCTGTGGACTGTTTTTTCATCATTCGCTTTGAGCGTGATGGTATATCCCTGCGCCTCCAAATCTTTCCGAATGGATTGCAAGTTTGCACGGAAATCGTAGGTGGTGGGATTTCCTTCAAGCGCAAAATCCAGATCTTCGGAAAATCGCGGGAGTGAAAAAAGAAATCGCAGTGCTGTGCCGCCGTGAAAGGCAAGCGCAGTCATGGCGCCTGCTCGCTGTAGACTTTGCAGGATCAAAGCCTGTAAATATTCTCGCGCCAGGTTGCGCGCCTCAATTGGATTAGATGTAGGTCGAATCAGCGCAGCCAGATATTCCTTCACCGTAACTCCTTATATTCACTTTTTTCTTGTAATGCCAATGATGCAACTTGACTGGCAACTCGTTTCCACTTGGGTTTATCTGCACGCTCTGCAAATTCCTGTAACCGTTTCAAATCCAGCTGTTCCAGATTTTGCAATCGAAGTTGTGTAAGATAGGCGTAAGTATCTGAGCCAGATGTCAGGTGCGCAAGATCGAGAATTGCTTTTTCAGGTTGGGCAATGAAAGCAAATTGCCCTTTAACAACTTCCATCGATTGATAGCCAAAGAATAGATGGGGAGCAAGATGCTGAAAGGCGAACCCGCCGTCCCATTGCGAAGGACGCGATAATGTCACACTGAAGGTACGGGGTACATATTCAGGGATCAAACCATAATGTGCCAGGGCTGATGTCCCGCTGACATATGAGCCAGTGACCAGTGCGTTGGCAACTAAAAATGGATGCGGCGTGACTTTGTTATGGGGAGGTGCAAGGGCATAAAGCCCACGACGCAGTTGACGGATCTTCCCTGCACGCGTCCAGCGTGAAAGTTGGCGGCGTACATCGTTAGGATCCACATTCCCCACAAGCAATAAACCCGTTTCAAAAAGCGGCTGATCCCCCACTAAAGAAAGGATATCCTCAAATTTCATGCAATTATTATGCCATAAATGGCATAATAATGCAACGAAATAATAAGTCAGACGATTTCAACCCGACCCATCCTTCTGGATCTTGACCTGCTTCTCCCAACTTGCCGCCAATACGGCGTCACCATCACGATTCTTTAAATGCGGTTTGAATTGCTTTTTGACTTATAACCTGATACACGGCAACCAACATGCTCTGCAACCCAGGTTCAGGAGAAAAATTTGCATCACCCAACCTTTTGAGCAGCGGTATCTCGATTGCAGGCTGACTAATGGAAACAGAGAATCCATCTAACGGAGCGCGTACATCCCAGAAGTTTTCCTTTTGTTTCTCGAGTGGGACAACTACTTCCGCCTCTTTTGCTTCCTCTTCAACGACTTCATCACTTCCCGCGCGGCGTTTGCGAAGTTCCTGCATGACCTGTTCCTGCGTCCTTCCGCGCAAACGGAAAACCAGGAACGGGTCTTCATCAAAACGTTCCCCCAAAATATAGTGTGTTGCCGCAATATGCTTGCATGGATTGGAATAATCAGGGCAGGAACAATTGGTTTCCAGATCGCCGTGTTTGGACGGAAACAAACTTACCTTTGCCCGTTCGAACGCCTGCTCGATATCCTGTGGCATTTCGCCCGCCAGCAACTGCGCGGTGAAGATGGCTTGTTCCGCCAGTGCGTCAATCACATCATCCCATTCCGCATCGGTCAAATGATTGATCTTGATGCTGATTTTGTATGGAGTCTGCCTTGAACCCTGCACGCGTGCCGCGATCCCATCTTTAGTCTCATCAATCGAAAGTACCTGGCCTTTGCGCGCATAACTTCGTCCGCGTGAGAGACGACCAGAATCAACCAGCCTTTCCAATGCTACGATCCACCTCTGCGCCCACCAGTTTTTAGCAAATGCCCCGCGCTTGCTCTGGGCTTTGATCCCATCCTTCGTCTCAATAGCCTTGGTTGGCTTGAAGTAAAAGTAGTCATCGTAATAATCTTTTCGTCGCGCCATATCACTCTCTCCTCAAAGCAACCATTTTTCGCAACTCATCCGTGCTCATTTCTGTCAGCCAGTTCTCGCCACTGCCTACAATCGCCTTTGCCAATCCCTTTTTGGATTCGATCATCTCGTCAATCATCTCTTCCAGCGTACCTGTGGTAACAAATTTATGTACTTGCACGTTGCGCTTCTGCCCGATGCGAAAGGCGCGGTCGGTGGCTTGATTCTCCACGGCGGGATTCCACCAGCGGTCGAAATGGAAGATATGATTGGCGCGTGTTAGGTTCAAGCCTGTACCGCCCGCTCTCAACGACAGGATGAAAATCGGCGGAGCGTGTTCGTCCTCCTGAAAACGCCTCACCATCTGATCGCGCATCTTTGCAGATGTGCCACCGTGCAAAAACTGTGTCCCCGCGCCAAACGCCTTCGGCAAATAATCTGCCAGCAGTTCGCCCATCTCCGCGAACTGCGTAAAGATCAAAGAGCGGTCTTTCTCCGCCAGCACTTCTTCCAGCAACTCGCCGAGACGCTCCAACTTGCCGCTGCGATTGTCCAGGGATGCCTCCGCGCCAGCCTTGCTCTTTTGATGAAGATACTGTACGGGATGATTGCAAATCTGTTTCAACTGCATCATCATGCTCAACACCAGCCCGTGCCGCTTGATCCCATCCTCCTCTTCAATCTTTTTCATCACATCCTGCACTACCGCTTCGTAAAGCGTGGCTTGTTCCTCTGTTAGTGAGCAATAGACTTTCGTCTCCACTTTCTCAGGTAAATCTGAAATCACGCGTGGGTCGGTTTTAACACGCCGCAAAATGAACGGTGAAGTCAATTGCTTCAACTGCTTGATCGCTTGTTTATCATTGTAGCGTTCGATGGGTAATGAAAAATTCTCGCGGAAAGACTTACTCACACCTAAATATCCAGGATTCAAAAAGTGCATGATCGACCACAACTCGGACAGACGGTTTTCAACGGGTGTGCCTGTCAACGCAATGCGAAACTCCGCGCCGATCTTGCGGATGGCTTGCGTCTGCTTCGCTTCGGGGTTTTTGATATTCTGCGCCTCATCCAAAATCACCGCCAGCCATTTCAAGGATTGAAATGATTCTGCATCGAGCCGCGCGACGGTATAACTGGTCAGCACCACATCCTGACCCTTGAACGCATTCTGCATCTCTTCACCTCTCAGCCTGCTTCCTCCCCGATGGACATAGGTTTTCATCCCTGGAGCAAATTTGCCAATCTCCCGCTCCCAGTTGGTCACCACCGATGTAGGCGCAATCAGCAGCACAGGTGCGGACAATTTCTTCTTCGTCCCTTTCTCGTGTAGCAAAAGTGAAATCGTCTGGATAGTTTTGCCGAGTCCCATGTCATCTGCCAGACACGCGC
>DATDAG010000369.1:0-4695 GCA_036525495.1 Anaerolineales bacterium | reverse complement strand
TGGGGTCTTGGGAGCGAGGGAGCCGCGCAAAAAAGGCGAGATTCATGAAGTGGGGCTGATGATCGAGGTAACAGCCACCGAGAAAGAACTGGCGATGGAGATTGCCAAGCTTGCCGGCAGACTGCTGCTCTTCACCCCTGTTTTGAGCGAGCGGGGATCTGCCGGGCGTGTGCAACTGCGTAATGAAGAAGCAAGCTATTATGGCAAGGTGTACGAGTGGACCATGAATCACATCATTGAGTACCCCTCGGCTCAGGAGGCGTCCACCCACTTTCCGATCACGTACGAGACAGTCAGGCTATCGTCGGGAAATAAATAACCATGGTGACATTAGGAACACTGACCAACGATATCCAATCGAAAAATGCAGGGATCAATATGATTTGCTGCGACATTTTCTTTGCCGATCAAGAGACCTTTGAGAAGGTACGCAATTCCGGCTCTTTGACCCGGGAAAAACTGGCCGCGTATTTCCATCTCGCCCCCGAACGAATCGTTGTTTTTGAAGTGGATGAGCGCTTCTTTGGGTACAAGATCACCTTTCAACGCACGCAAAGCGCCGGTGGACCCTCTGAACGCGACCTCTATGGGACGGGCCTTTATGGACCATTATCCGAATACGAAATTGATATCGCCCCCCAGGATTAGTGATAGCGTCACATTGCCATATGAAGTTGGGCGTTAAGCGTAATTAAAAAACTCGCGTAATCTTCTCCTCTCGCGCCATTTCACAGTCAACCAATCGATGAGTATGTAGGTCACGTCTGAGACGTGACGGGTTGTTATATTGCACTCGTCACGCTGTTCCCCTTCGAGGATGCTTCGCAAAAGCGTGACCTACAATCCCCTCATAATCCTCTCCGCCCTCGCCAGCCAAGTATAACCTTCCACGTTCTCCCTCGCCTGATTCCCCAATGCGACCCTACGCTGTTCATCCGCAAGTAATTTCTCAACCCCCAATTTCCACTTTCCAAGGTCATCTGGCTCACAAAACACCGCGCTTTGCTCATTCAACACTTCCCGAATCACAGGCAAATCAGCCGTAACAATCGCACGTCCCGCCGCCATGTATTCGAACATTTTCATCGGGCTGGCGACATTAGCAGAATCCGCTGTTCCGCTCGAGCCCATGATGGAGCGGCTGTAGGGCATGAGCAGAACGTCCGCAGCGGATTGGTAGAAAGGCAAATCTTGATTGGGGATAAAGCCTGTTAAGGTGACATTGTCCGACAAAGTGCGCGCTTTCCATGTTTCCACGTCTCCGGGTTTGCCGCCCACCCAGACGAAGTGCGCCTGCGGTATCTCTTTGGCGAGCGCGAGGAACAGGTCGGCGCCGCGGCCGGCGTAGAGATGACCCGTGCACATCACGGTCAAGGCGGAGGGAAGAGTCAATTGCTGGCGGGCAGTGACCGGATCTGGCAGTGAGGCGAAGCGGTCCAGGTCCACACCGTTGGGAGCAATGACGACTTCGTCCGCTTTGAATCGGATGTTGTGCCTGTGATCCAATAAATCAATCAATGCCTGTGTGATGGAGGCGAGGCGTTTGCGTCCGCGAAATTTGGCGAATGCGCGAAGCCACACAGGACCGAACAGGCCGGTAGGTTCGTTGTGAACTTCAAAGACTGCAGGAATTTTATAAAGCAAGGCAAATACCGCAGACTGGATCGGCCATGAGTAAATGAGATTCGGCTTGAAATTGCGCGCATGTTGAAATGCCTTCCAGGGGAAGAGACGACGGTTCGACGTTGGGAGCCATTCAATATGGAACTCGGTTCGGAGACCGTAGTGGAATTTTAGATCGACGATTTCAGATTTTCGATTTGCGATTTGCAACATCGTGCCCGAAGAGTATTGACGCTCTCCCGGCACGATGAGTGTCAGGTCGTGACCAAGCTGCACGAGGGCATTACAAACCTTCATCACCTGAATGCTGTTGGCAGTATCAGATGGGATCTGCGAACCGGCGATGGCAACGATCCTCATGCAATTGTCTCTTCGCGTTTGATGATGAAAAATCCGCGCAGGATGTTCCAGCAAACCGAAACAATCAAATACATTGAAAAGATCGAAACGATGGTGAGATAATTGCCGCCTGGTCCAAAGAGAAAGATCAAAGCGATCTCAACCGCGCCGGTGATAGCTGCCACCATGAGCGGATAGTTGGGATATCCGAGCGCCAACAGAAACGGGCGATTCCAGTTGAACACATTGGAATATCCATAACCCAGCAGGAGTATCACCAAAAAGATATATGAGGGTGCGGCTTCGGTTCCGTATAACAACGGAATAAACCACCAGCCCAAAACCACAAGTCCACCACCTGCGATCAATGTCCAAACGCCACCGACGAGTGTAACCTGCCTCAATAGCTTGCGCGTGGTATTCCACTGTTTTTGTGCAATTGTGCGGGTAATCTCCGCATAGGTGGGACCGATGAATGGATCAATGGGTAACGTTACAAGCATGATGAATTTTGCGGCAATATTGTAATAGCCCAAAGCGATATTTCCGGCGACCGGTCCCAGCAAAGATTGAATGTAGAGCGGTATGTTATCGCGCGCGAATAAATTCACAGTGCCATTGATGTTGGTGCTGAAGGCGAACTTGCCAATAGACTTCCAATCAGAAATGAGACTGGCTGGGGCGCGCAGCCAATTCTTCCCGACTCTGCGCGTCAATTGCTGGATCGCGGAACTGGTCACAATCCACGCGGCGATAAGCTTGCCGATAAGGTATGCCGCCAAAATTTCGAAAATGCCCCACTTCATGATATAGGCAATGGCAACGATAATGATCGTCACGACACCTTGAAGTAGGTTGGCAAATGCCACACGATTGAATTTATCTGTGGCTTGTAAAACGCCTGTGGACGTTTCGTAAATCAGATTGAAAAGCAGATACAACCCATAGAATTGATATAAAGTAGTGATTGTTGGATCTTTCGCATACCACGGCGCAAGGATAAACAGAACAAGGAAAGCCAAAACGGAAGCAATGGCTTCTGACAATCCTACCCATTTGGCAAGCGCGGCGGCTCGATCCTTGTTGCCTTGTGCCAACGCCTCTCCCATATATTTGGTCACGACCTCGCTCATGCGAAAGGATAGAAAACGATTGACGTTAGTGGCAAATAACATAATGCCTATGGCAAGACCATATTGCTCAATGCCCAGTAATCTGACCATGAAAATGTTTTGAACCAACCCAAGCGCAGCAGAGATGGCATTACCGCTGAACAGATAACCGCTGTTACGCAGAACGCGGCGGATGATGGGATTGTTCTGCAAATAGGATTTGGCTTTTTGGATGAGAGACATTAGGGTTGAAAGTTGCAGGTTGAAGGTTGAAGGTCGAAGGTCACTTGCAACCTTCAAATCTGCAACCTGTAAACAAATTAAGGCGTTTCAATATCCTTCGCCCATTCACGTTCAGCGTTGTACCACTCGACCAGTTTCTCCACCCCCGCGCGCATATCATATTGCGGTTCCCAACCGAGCAAATCACCAGCTTTACCGACATCCGCCCAGTTGGAACGCATATCGGCAGAATCAGCGGGACCATATCGAACGGTGGCTTCCTTTCCGACAATATCCTCGATTAATCTGATCAGGTTATTGATAGTAATCACCTCATGCCCACCCAGGTTGATGACCTCATAACCAACAGGTTTCAGAGCTAGGATCGTGCCGCGTGCGATATCGTCAATGTAGGTGAAGCCGCGCGATTGCTCGCCATCGCCGTTCACGCGTACGGGGCGCCCCTCACTGATCCACTGCACAAAACGGAAGAGTGCGAGATCGGGGCGGCCTGCTGGACCATACACGGTGAAGTAGCGCACAACGCTGACATCTATCCCATACAGGTGATGATAAGCGTGACTCATCGCCTCTGCCCCCTTTTTGCTTGCCGCGTACGGCTGGAGCGGTTCACTGCTGGGAGCGGATTCGGGAGTCGGGTATGGAGGATCCTCCCCATAAATACTCGAAGTAGAGGCGATGATGAATTTTTTCACCGCGTTCTGTTTGCACAACTCAAGCATGTTCAACGTGCCGACCACATTCGTCTGCACGAACGTCCACGGATCACCGACGCTATAACGGACACCTGCCCGCGCCGCGAGGTTGATCACACCGTCGAATTTTTGTCCCTTGAATTGTTCGATAATCGTCTTGTCTGAAATATCCAACCTGTGGAAGCTGAAACCTTTCATCGCCTGCATTTTTTTGAGGCGGAATTCCTTCATGCGGACATCGTAGGCATCGTTCATATTGTCAATACCCGCGACAGTATGCCCGTCCGTTATGAGCAGTTCCGCTGTGCGTGCGCCGATGAATCCAGCCGCGCCTGTAATGAGATAATTTGCCATAAAATCCTATCTACTAAATGCCCGATGGTTGAGTAGCGACGAGTGAAACTAGGAGCGTACCGAAACCATAAATAACAGGTATTACTTTGCTTACAGGTGGCTTCGATATACTCGCTTCGCTCGTACTCAACCACCGATTAGATCTATAACCTTACAACCTTCTCCCCAGCATCCGCAACCTTGCGTGTCGCGTTGCGGCTGTCGAACACGAACTTCGCACCCTTGACGATCGCTTCGTAATCATATTCCTTGTGGTTGGTGATGATGACCACCGCATCTGCACCTTGAACGGATTTCATCAGGTCTTTCACGCTGTTCATCTGCCAGCC
>DATDAG010000368.1:0-10364 GCA_036525495.1 Anaerolineales bacterium | reverse complement strand
CTTTGAAACTGCTCCTGTTAAATGAACTTAATACTTCGGGACGCGCCTCCATCCAGACCCCGTTTCGAAGGCGCGTTGCTGTTTGGGTGATATTTTCCTGCAAGATGGGATTTTGATATTCGGGATAGATTTCCGCAAGCGGGACGATGACGAAAGCATATTTCCAGAACTTATCATTGTAGGGTTTGTCGTCGAACAGCACAATATCGATATCTACAGTGCGGGGGGAGAATTTGTTTTCGCTCCGCTTCCTACCCAGTTGTGCCTCGATGGGGCGGATGATTTTCTCTTTCAATTCCACTTGCATGAAGCTGGTTTTGAATAGTACACAAGCGTTCAGGTAATTCGGTCCATCCACCCCGACGGACCTGGATTCCCACGCGTTGGATACTTTCAGGAACTCCCCGTACTCTTGCAATAATTCCACTGCCCTGATCAAATTGACCTCAGGCTGGATATTCGATCCAAGATTTAAATATGCCAGGTGAAAGTCACTCATCGCGGCTTCGTTCGATCTCCACGCCGACAGACTCAGCAAAACGGACAGCGGTCGGTTTTTCCACGCGCACAACCACTCTCTGTACGTTCTTCTCGCCAAGGCAGAGTTCTGCCAGGTCATTTGCCAGCGCTTCCACTGTAAATCTCCCTGCGCTTTCGGCGTGTGCCTGGACGTTCTTTGTCACCTTGCTGTAATCGGCGCAATCGTTGATGTCGTCCGTTTCTGCGGCGCGGCGTGTGTCGGTGAATAGAGTGATATTGATGAGAATATCCTGCGCCCGTTTGCGTTCCCAATCGCGGACTCCGATGATCCCTCTTGCAAGCAGGTTTTTGATTATGACTTTGTCCATGAATTATTTTCCTTTTTGGCAGTGTATAGCCAGGATGGTGGATTGAAGGATATGTAATGACTAAACCAAATGTCTGCCGCCATCCACGTGGATGATTTCGCCAGTGATGTATTCGGGGCATGTTAGTAAGAAGAGTAGTGCCTGTTCGATCTCGCCTTCATTCGCCCATCTTTTTAACGGAACATCCTCGATGATTTTTGGGTTTGCGTTTCCATCGGATGGGGGGAGGATCGCCCCGAGCGCCAGCCCGTTGATGGTGATTTTAGGCGCGAGGGCAACAGCCATGGATTTGGTCATTGCCGCGAGAGCAGATTTGCTGATGGTGTATGGGAAATGATCTGCGCCAGGGCGTATTGTGCGCCAATCGAGGATGTTGACGATGCGCGCTCCCTCATCCGCCTGGCGGACAAAGGCTTGACTTAGCAGGAACGGCGCGGTCAGGTTTATGGCGAGGTGTCTGTTCCAGTCTCTGATGGAGGTGGAGTCCAGTGTGTGCGGCTCGAAGATCGCGGCGTTGTTGATGAGATATTGTATAGGAGTGGAGCGGTTGATGAGGGGAATCAGGCTTTGGGCTTGGGATGAATCGCTTAAGTCCGATTGGAAGATCCATGCCTGATGGTTCAGCTCGTTGACTTCAGCGCGTAATGTCTGGGCATCGGAATCCGAATGTGCGTGATGGATGATGATATTTGCTCCTGCGCGCGCGCACGCCAGGGCAAAGAGTCGCCCAATGCGGCGCGCGGCTCCCGTGACGAGAACATTTTTTCCGTGCAGGGGTCTTTCAATCATCGAAGGAATTCTAATCCATTATGCTGGCTTTGATTTCGCACAATCATTACAAAAAATGTCCAATTCCTTGACGCTCGTGTTTCGCGGTGATATATTCCTTGAAAGACGTTTTGAGTTCTCGAACCATCATCCTTCTGTAGAAAGGCAAAACATGGACAAGAATCAAACTCCGATCTATACGGGGGATATTGCAGCGGAAGACATTGACCTAACCCAAGAATATACAACTGAAAGCCAGGAGATCGTTTTCTCCAACGAACAAAATGCAATCTGGGCTGATCTATTCGCAGGGATCCGCCAGCCCTATTTACTCGAGCATCTCTGCCATGAATATGTTCACGGATTGGAGTTGCTGGAACTTGATCCGCATCGCATTCCCACAGTATCGCATCTCAACAAGCACATTACCCCGCGCACTGGATGGCACATCGAGCGTACCGTTGTGAGATACACGCTTGCGGATGATTGGTATAAGAAGTTCGCCCAGCGTGTATTTTTGATCACCGATTACCTGCGCACACGCGACCAGATGGAATTTACGCCTGAGCCCGATATGTTCCACGATATATTTGGGCATCTTCCTTTTTTAACGCAGAAATTTTATGCAGACATCGAAGATAAATTTGCGCCCGCCTACATGAAAGCGACGCAGGAGGAGCGTGAGGTCATCAAGCGGCTGGCGTGGTACAGCACGGAGTTCGGACTGGTGGCGCAGGATAACCGTTTCAAAGTCTTTGGCGCGGGGATCATTTCGGGGCGCAAGGAATTGACCCGCACCATCATGGAGTTCTACCGCCTCGGGCGTGATAATGTGATCGACTATACCCAGGATGTGTACGGGCAATTGCATCAACACTTCCTTGCCAATAAGAAAAATTTGTATCGCATCATTGACGGGGTAAATTCAGTCCATCAAAAGGGGCAGATGTCATCTGCGGACCAGGGCTGGAATGTTGTACTTTCGCTTTACAAGAATCTCGGCATCAAACAGGATGGCATGTTCGGTGGCGAGGTGATCATTGCCCCGTTCGATATCGAAACCATAGCGCGCATCCCGAAGACGGTATATGCCTTGAACCCGATGCTTTTTGTCTGCGAGTCGCTCGAGCAGATGGATGATTTGCTGGAGTCCTATTTGGGTCCGATCGCGGCGAGGAAATAATTGGATGAAAAAGCCGCCTCTTTCATCGGGAGAGGCGGCTTTTGTTTAATTTGTTTTTTCGCGCTGACGTATTGACTCGCTTATGATGAATGCCACAGCCACTACCATCCATGCCGTGATCTGTGTCAGCCGAAATTCACCCAAAACCAGCGTGCTGTCTCCGCGGAAGGCTTCGAGGAAGAGGCGCACTCCTGCCGTCAGTGCGGCGAAAGTGAGGAAGAGAATGCCGTCGGGGGAATCAGATTTTCGGAACCAAAGCCAGCCAAAAATTAAGAGCGAAGCGATCAGTTCGTAGATTTGAGTCGGATGACGAGTGGCGTTCCAAAGCTCAATCCCCCACGGGATAGTTGTCGGGCTTCCAAACGCAGTCCCTGCCGCGAGATGCGAAAGGGAGAGACCGATGACGAGCATTGCGAAGATGGGAGTTGTCGCATCCAGCGTCCCCCAAAGCGAAAGTTTTTGCCGTTGACCGTAAACAAATCCAACCAGGATCGCGGTAACCAATCCGCCAGTCGGGTCAAAGAGATCAGGGTTGGGAGAGAAAATGCTGAGCGGGCTTTGCGTAAATGCCGACAAATTTGCGAGGGCGAAAAGTACGCGTCCCCCGATGATGTATCCGAAAAGGCTGTAGAACGAAATGTTGTTAAGTTGCTCTTTTGAAATACCATGACGATCACTGCGCTTTTCGGCGAGCGTGAGCCCGATCCACATGGCTACAACAATGAGAATGAAATGGCGCGGCGGGGCAAAGAGGGAGCGGAACGATTCGATCATTTGAGAGTTTCCTCCACCCGCGTTCGTAACAGCGCTTCTGCCATCGGTCCGCCGATGACCACTTCTTTGATAATCCCATCGCGCCCGATGAAGAAGGATGAGGGGAGCGAGCGTAGTTGATATGCCGTTCCTACACTGCCTGTTTCATCGAGCAGGATGGGGAAGGTGAGACCGTATTCGTCAATGAATGGCGCGATGTTGGAGAAGGTATCCTGATATGTCATATTAACTGCAAGGACGACGAAACCCTGGTCTTTGTATTCGTTGTATACTTTTTCGATGGCGGGCATCTCTGCGCGGCAGGGCGGGCACCACGTTGCCCACAAATTGACCAGCACGGCCTGCCCGCGCAAGTCTGACAGTTTGACGGTTTCGCCGGTCATCGTCTGTAATTCGATTTCAGGCGCCAGGAATCCCTGTTGCGGCGCGGGGATCATGCCTGCAGTGGAAGACCCGGACCGGTCTGCGCTGATGAATATCCACGCAAAACCAATGAGGAGGGTTATGACGTAGAAGATACGGCGTTGAGTGTTGTCCATGTGATATACGGATTACTAATTCCCTTGATTTCTTACGCTATGCAGAAAGAGGCAAACCCTCCTTCGATGGGAGAACAGAATTGGTCTCTGAATACCGATGGTAAAATGGAGTATCTTTTTGTGAACAGGTTACACATATGACAGACGACACCTTCGACAAGCTCAGTGCAAGTCTTCAGAAACGTGCGATTAACACACTTCGATTCCTCTCCGCGGATGCAGTCCAACAGGCGAATTCGGGTCATCCGGGACTTCCGATGGGTGCCGCCGCAATGGCGTTCACCTTGTGGATGCGTCACCTGCGCCACAATCCCCGCAATCCAAAATGGATGGGGCGCGACCGCTTCATTCTCTCGGGCGGGCATGGATCAGCGCTCCTATACTCATTGCTTCATCTGACAGGATACGACGTCAGCCTCCACGAACTCAAGAACTTTCGCCAGTGGGGGAGTATCACTCCCGGTCACCCGGAATATGGGCTCACCCCCGGCGTGGAAATGACCACGGGTCCGCTTGGGCAGGGATTTGCTTCAGGCGTGGGTATGGCAATTGCGCAGGAGCATCTCGCCGCAATCTTCAACAAGCCTGGTCACGAACTGATCCAATCGTATATCTATGCCATCGTCACAGACGGCGACCTGATGGAAGGAGTCGCCTCCGAAGCCACATCATTGGCGGGACATTTGAGTCTCGGTCGCATCATTTATCTGTACGATGATAATAACATCTCCATTGACGGTTCCACTGACCTCGCCTTCACCGAAAACCGCATCGCACGTTTTGAAGCCTATGGCTGGCACGTGCAGATCGTGAATGACGGCAATGATGTGGAAATGATCGATAAAGCCATCCAGAACGCGAAGAATGATCCGCGTCCCTCGTTGATCGCAGTGAAGACTGTCATTGGTTATGGCGCACCGAAGCGACAGGGAACATCGAAAGCGCATGGGGAGCCGCTTGGCGACGAGGAATTAAACGCTGCGAAGGAGAACCTCGGTTGGGAGAAGGAGCCGCGTTTCAATATCCCAGACGATGTTCTTGGGTTCTACCGAAAAGCCGTGGACCAGGGACGCGAGCACGAGTTCGATTGGAAGATGAAACTCGAAGCCTATGGTCGCTTGAATCCCACGCTTGGCGAAGAACTGAATCGCAGAATGGCTGGGAAACTCCCTGAAGGCTGGGCAGACGAGCTCCCGACTTTCCCCGCCGACCCGAAAGGCATGGCGACACGTGCCTCATCAGGCAAGATCATCAACGCACTTGCGCCTATCCTGCCCGAATTGATCGGCGGCTCCGCGGATCTCGCTCCCTCGAATAACACCAAAATTGACGGGAGCCCAGCCTTCCAAAAAGAATCGTATGATGGGCGCAATTTCCATTTCGGTGTACGCGAACATGCGATGGGCGCGGTGCTGAACGGCATGGCTCTATTTGGCGGGGTGATTCCCTACGGTGGTACATTCCTGATCTTTTCAGATTATATGAAACCCGCAATTCGCATTGCGGCGATCTCCCATATCCCATCAATTTTTATCTTTACACATGACTCGGTAGGGCTTGGCGAGGACGGTCCCACGCATCAGCCTGTTGAGCAACTTGCCGCTTTACGCGCGACGCCAAACCTGGTCGTTATCCGCCCCGCGGACGCGAACGAGGTGCGCGAAGCGTGGAAGGTGGCAGTCAGTCGCCGCGACGGACCGACTGCTCTTGCTCTCACTCGTCAAGCCGTGCCGACATTTGGTGAAGTTGGACAAATTGGTCATTTGTCCAATGGCGCGTATGTGTTGAAAGATTTCGGCGAGCCTGAATTGATCCTGATGGCTTCTGGCTCAGAGGTCAGTCTTGTATTGGGTGCTGCACAGAAACTGCATGAGGAAGAGATGGGCGTGCGAGTGGTGTCCTTCCCAAGTTGGGAATTGTTCGAAGCGCAAGACGAGGCATACAAGGAGTCGGTGTTGCCGAAAATGATCCAGAAGAGACTCGCTGTCGAAGCGGGAGCAACCCTCGGCTGGGAACGATACGCACAGTCCGTCATTGGTATTGATCACTACGGTGCATCCGCGCCATATAAGATTATTTTCGAAAAGTTTGGTTTTACCGTAGAGAAAGTTGTCGCAAAGGCGAAGGAGTTGCTCAAGTAAGATGGGACAGACTGTCACGGGATTGGTGATGATGGTTTTTGGATTGTTGGCGATGCTGGGCGCCGCGTTGAATTGGCGTATCGTGTCTCGGTCAGGGAAATTTCTCAACATGATGTTGGGCGATACGTTTGCGCGTGTGATTTACTTCCTTGTCGGTGTGCTTATCTTCGTGCTGGGATTGGAACAATTTCTTGGTGCAAATTGGTTTTAAGTGAGGTTGAATGAAAATCGCAGTTGGCTGTGACCACGCGGGTTTTCCGCTCAAACAAACCGTACTGGATGCTATCCGAGCAGTAGGACACGAACCCATTGACATGGGCACACACTCAACCGACAGTGTGGACTTCCCCGATTTTACCGAAAAAGTGGGACGCGCCATCCAAAACGGAGAAGCCGAGCGCGGGATATTGGTCTGCGGTTCGGGAGTTGGCGCGGCAATCGCAGCGAACAAGATGAAAGGCGTGTATGCATCCATTTGCCATGATACTTATTCTGCGGCTCAGGGCGTTTTGCATGATGACATGAACGTGCTCTGCCTCGGCGGCCGTGTGATCGGACCTGAATTGGCAAAGGTGCTCGTCCCTGCGTTTTTGAACGCAAGTTATCTGGGCAACAAAGAAGGCGGTGAAAGATTGGCAAGGCGTGTGGGGAAGATACATAAATTGGAAGACGAAAAGAAACTCTAAAAGTTAATTTATACCTCGGTGGTCGAGTAGCTTGAGGCAATAGCCTAAGGCATATCGAGACTACAACTAACAGGAATTATTTTGCTTACATGGTAGTTTCGATACGGGCTTCGCTCTACTCAACCATCGAAATCTAAAGGATAGGTATGTCAGACTCAATCAAAAAACTCACCCAACTCGGACAATCCATCTGGTACGACAATATCGAACGCAAACTGCTGGAGAACGGCGGTCTCCAAGCAATGATCGAACGCGGCGAAATCCGCGGTGTGACATCCAACCCGTCCATTTTCAATGCGGCTATCGCCAAGTCGAACGATTACGACTCGGCGCTCACTCCGCTCGCATGGGCAGGTTGGGACGCGGAAAAGATCTTCTGGCAACTCGCCATCGAAGACATCAAAGCCACTTGCGATGTGTTCATGCCTCTGTATGAAGAATCCAACGGTGGCGATGGATATGTCAGCCTCGAGGTCAGCCCGTATCTGGCGCACGATACCGATGCCACTGCCGCGCAGGCGCAGCAACTCTGGGCGCGTGTGGCGCGCAAGAATCTCATGGTCAAGATCCCTGCCACCAAGGCAGGCATCCCTGCCATTCGCAAAGCGATCGCTGCGGGAGTCAATGTCAATGTGACATTGATCTTCTCTCTCGCCCGTTACGCCGAAGTGATGGACGCCTACCTCAGCGGACTTGAAGACCGCGCCGCGTTGGGACATTCCATTGATCATGTTGCTTCAGTGGCATCGTTCTTCGTTTCGCGTGTCGATTCCAAGATCGATCCACAACTCCCCGATAACTCACCGCTCAAAGGCAAAGCCGCCATCGCCAACGCCAAACTTGCCTACGATCTTTATCATCAAACCTTTGTCGGTCGCCGCTGGGAGAACCTCAAGGTTAAGAGCGCTCGCGTCCAGCGCCCGCTTTGGGCGAGCACCAGCACCAAGAACCCCGCCTATCCCGACACCATTTATGTTGACGAACTCATTGGTCCCGAAACCGTCAACACCGTTCCGCCTGCCACGCTCGAATCTTTCAAAGATCATGGTAACGCGTCCATGTCCCTCGTCCGCAATCTGAATGAATCTGAGAATGCCATCAAAGAACTCGAAGCAATGGGCATCTCGATGGATGTCGTGACTCAAGAGTTGGAAGACGAAGGAGTCAAAGCCTTTGAAAACGCGTTCACGCAACTCCTCGACACCATTGATGCGAGACGTATGTCCGCCACTTCATCTCTTGGGTCGCTGGCTGATTCAATCTCGAAACGCATTGCCTCCCTCGAAGCGGATTCTGTCACTGCTCGCATCTGGAAACATGACCCAACCCTCTGGGCGAAAGATGAAGCGGGTCAGAACGAAGTCAAGATTCGCCTTGGCTGGCTGGACTCAACCGACAAGGCTCGTAAGAAATTCAAAGAGTATCAAGCCTTTGCAAAACAAGTTCAAGATGAAAAGATTGATCGCGCCCTCGTCTTGGGCATGGGAGGTTCGTCGCTCACAGCCGAAGTGTTCAGTTCGCTTTTAGCCGCGGCAAAGATCAACGCTCCACTTTCATTAGCCATTCTCGATTCAACCGACCCTGAGCAAGTGGCATTAGCGGCGGAACAATGTCCGCCCGATAAATCGCTGTATATAGTCGCCAGCAAATCGGGCGGCACAGCCGAAGTGATGGCAGCGTTCGATTATTTCTGGAAACTCAGCAAAAAGGACGGTTCTCGCTTTATTGCCACCACCGACCCTGGCACATCACTTGAGGCATTGGCGAGAAGACGCAACTTCCGAAAGATTTTCTCATCCGATGAATTTGTCGGCGGACGCTTCTCCGCGTTGACCGACTTTGGTCTCATCCCTGCTGCGTTGCTGGGTGTTGATTTGAATCATCTCCTCGACCGCGCGGATTGGATGAGACATCAATGTGACGAACATGTCCCTGCAGCGCGTAACCCTGGTCTCGCGCTGGGAGCCGTCATTGGTGAAGCGGCTCTTCGAAGCAGAGACAAGCTCACGATTCTGACTGACGCACCTTTATCCGCATTTGCTGGATGGGTGGAGCAGATCGTCGCCGAGTCCAGTGGCAAGGATGGCAAAGGAATCCTGCCTGTCCCGTTGGAACCGTTGGGCGAAGTAAAGTCGTATGGCAAGGATAGAGTCTTCGTCTACCTGCGTCAGATTGGCGAGCATGATGAGGCAGTTACCGCGTTGCAAAAGGCTGGGCATCCTGTCATCCAGTTGCCAATTAACAGTTTTTACGAAATGGGTGCTGAGATGTACCGCTGGGAAGTCGCCACGGCAGTTGCCTGCCATGTGTTGGGCGTGAACGCATTCGACCAGCCGAATGTTGAATCCAGCAAGAAAATCACGAAGGCAAAAATTGCCGAGTACCAAAAGAAGGGCAAGTTGAAGGAAGACAAACCTGCGTGGAAGAAGGACGGAGCAATGGTATTCTCACCAACAGCCGTGACGGGTGCTTCGCTGAAAATGGTGCTGAATGGTTTTCTCAAGAAAGCCAATGCTGGCGGATATGTTGCCGTCAACGCCTACCTGCCGCGCAACGGAGAGATGATCGAAGCCCTGCAAACGATGCGCGTCGCTATTCGTTCAAAGACAGGCAATGCCGTGACGGCTGGATTCGGTCCGCGCTTTCAGCATTCGACGGGCCAATTCCACAAGGGCGGCATCAAGGACGGATTGTTCATCGTCGTCACAGCCGAACCCGAAAAGGACATCGACATTCCAACGCAAGGATTGACCTTTGGCACACTGATCCGCGCGCAGGCACTGGGTGATTACGAAGCGCTCATCGAAGCAAAGAGGAAAGTGATACGTATTCACCTTCCTTCAGTGAGTGCAATCACTGATTTGGTAAAAGCATTAGAGTAAACAAGCTTGATTAATCCACGTACTCGCACCATTTCCCGTATTTTTCCACCTTCCCTCGTATCGCATCGTGATAGACATTCTGTAATTCACGCGTAATCTTGCCCGATTTGCCGTCGCCGATCGTACGGAAGTCTATCTCGCTCAAGCCGATCACTTCCGCCGCTGTGCCACACACGAAAACCTCGTCTGCGTTGTAAAGCTGGTCACGTGAAATGGGCGCCTCCATGACTTCGTAGCCCAGGTCTCTGGCAATCGTAGCGAGTGATTCGCGCGTGATCCCTTCGAGTATGGGCGCGGTAGAAGGGGTGATGATCTGTCCCTTTTTGACGAGGAACAGATTCTCTCCAGTACATTCAGCCACATATCCCTGCGGATCGAGCATGATGGCTTCCTGAAATCCAAGTCTGTCCGACTCGGTCTTTGCCAGTATGCTGTTGACGTAGTTGCCCGCGATCTTGGCTTTGGTCATTGTCACGTTGGGATGATGCCGCGTGAACGATGAGATATTTGCACGGATGCCGTTTGTAAGCGCCTCCTCACCGA
>DATDAG010000367.1:0-2057 GCA_036525495.1 Anaerolineales bacterium | reverse complement strand
ATCGAGCGATTGCTCAAGCCGTGAACGAATCCGTTCCTGGAACGCTGACAAGGCACCCGGAGACATAACAACAACAAAATCCATTGGGCTGATATGACCGAGAAAATCATCTGCCGATCCCGATTCCTTGATCGTGTTATGGATCATCAGGCTGATTGCCCGTAACACATCGTCCGAGGCGACAAAACCGTAGGCTTCGCGGAATGCATCAAGATGAATTATGGATACATGAAGAAGAGCCCATCCACTTTTGTGGATCACATCTGACAGGCGCTCATCCACAAGAGGTCCCTCAGGTAATCCGCTGACCGGGTTGGTCAATGATCCCTGATTGACGCGTTTGAGGGCATTTCGAACACGCAGGCGCAATTCCTGCACATCGAAGGGCTTGGTAATATAGTCGTCTGCACCAACCTCGAATCCCTGCAGCCGGTCCACGCGCTCACGTTTCTCTGTCAGGAAAATGATGGGTATTTCTTGAGTACGACGATCTGCACGCAAGCGCCGTGCCACTTCATAGCCGTCAATGTCAGGAAGGCGGATATCCAAAATAATAATGTCGGGCATGACCGTTTGACCGGCGCGCACGCCATCCTCCCCCCAATTGACAGTAAAAACCTCATACCCTTGGACGCGGAAATACGCGTTCAACATTTCCGCTACATCAGGGTCGTCTTCAACGATCAGGATCTTGTGTTTGGCTTCTGCCACAGTATCCCCGCTTTAAGAAATGGGATCTTTTTGAATGACAAACTCGCAGACCGCGTCACCCATTGCAACACATTTGGATTCGTTCACGCGGAATTCATTACCGCCCGAAACCCACTTTAGGGATTCTTGAAGCAGGCCTGTAGCAACATAGCACACAGGTTTGTCCACATTCGTACGTCCCCAGCAGACGGGACACTTATGGATGGTCCAGATGAATTCTGTATCTTTTTCTTCCACTGTGCTATGTTGGTCGCTTAGTTGGGAGAATATCTTTGCAAAGGCTGGCAGACCAATCCTAAGCTTAGACTGAAGAGGAAGCACAACAAATGCCAGATCTGCCGCGCCTGCCAATGCACCGAAGTTCTTCAATGCATCAGAGAAGGTGGCACGTCCAGCACGGAGAGCCAAGCCGCGACCGCCGCGAGGACCGTACATTTCCTCCAAGGCAATGCCAATGGCAGACAATTCAGCAAAATCAAATCCCTTATCCAGATTATCAGGCGGGTAATTCTCGATGTAGTGATTCAATCCGGCAAGATTTAATATGGCATTGAGTCCGTTCTTGCCCATCACTTCCTCCAGGGATTTAATGATGATCAGTCCGAACTTATTGGGGTAATATAACCCGGCGTTTTGAACAGGGCTCATTCTTGACTCCAGTTAAATCAATTTTGCCAGATCTTCGGCAGCGCGTCTCATGTCTAGGAAGATCAAACCTAGTTTTGCTTGTTCACGAGCCAACGCGGTAAGTACGGCTTCCTCACCCACCGACATCAGCACAACATATCCCTTTTCTCCTTTGATATACACCTGTTCCAGCGAGCCTCTACCTAATTCAGTTGCAATACGCTCGCCGAGTGACAGCATCGCAGCAGACATGGCCGAAACGCGATCTTCCTCGACGCCCTGGGGCAGTGCGGAAGCAATGCTCAAACCATCCACACTGACGACTGCGGATGCCTCGATATCGGGTGAAGATGCCTGCAACTCCCGGAGACGATCAACCATTTGTTGCGTTCGTGACTTGGACAAGACAGCCCTCCTGCACAGAAGAATTCTCCAGCCAAGAATCGGCTGGATGATTTGATAAGGATTGCAGGTAATATTAGCGTAGTGGAGAAAATGTGTCAAGACAGGGTGGTCAAAAGCCCATGGCTTTCTCATTATCTGAACTCTTGGATAGGAATTTCACAAATCCACCAAATTTCTGTAATCATCAGATAAAGGGCGAACACTACGAGTTACCCAAGCCAGATGCGCTTGGCAAATTCATTGGGAGACAAGCCCGGGAGAGGCAATCCCTGATGCGGTCGGTCGTTGTATTCCAACAAAAACATTTGCAGAAA
>DATDAG010000366.1:0-5185 GCA_036525495.1 Anaerolineales bacterium | reverse complement strand
GGTCATGGTTTTCTGGTCAATGGCTTTGGCTGATGCAAAGATGTGGTCGAGGGCTTTCGCAAAACCTTGCGCCTTCAATTCCTGCGCCTGTTGCTGACCTTCGGCTTCGAGGATCGCGGACTGCTTCGAACCTTCGGAGCGCAGGATGGCGGCTTGTTTTTCGCCCTGTGCCACGTTGATCGCGGCTTCGCGTGTACCAGTGGATTCGGTGACAACCGCGCGGCGGATACGTTCAGCTGACATCTGGCGGTTCATTGCTTCCTGGATCTCGCGCGGCGGGATGATTTCGCGGATCTCGACGTTGGTCACCTTGACACCCCAACGCTCGGTCACTTCATCAAGACGGGTGCGGAGCATGGTGTTGATGTGTTCGCGTTCGGACAGCACATCGTCCAATGGGATGCCGCCGATGACCGCGCGCAGTGTGGTGGTAGCCATGCCTTGCGCTGCAATCTCGAAGTTCCCAACCTGGAGCACTGACTCGGCCGGATCAAGCACCTTGTAGTACCAGATGAAGTCCACCGAGATACCGGCGTTATCCTTTGTGATCGCGGTCTGGTGCGGGATCTCGCGCACCTGCTCGCGCAAGTCCACTTTCACGGCACGGTCAACGATCGGGATGAGTAGTACGATGCCGGGACCCTTGGGTCCAACACAACGCCCCAGCCGGAACACAACCAGACGCTGGTATTCAGGCACAATACGAATGGCATTGGCTATGAATACAAAGCCAACGATCAAGACGGTACCAACCAGACAGGGGACAATATATTCCATACGATTCTCCTTTGATTCGGTTATTGCAATTTATGTAGAAGTGTTCTCTTCTACCTCCAAGCGCTTTCAGGAAGATACAACCTGCGCTCCTTACGAGTCGTTTTTTTCAACGATCAGGATAAACCCCTCCCGACGAACAACACGGACCGAAGTTCCAGCCTTGATCGGTTTCGCGCTCCGGGCTGTCCACAATTCACTGCCAACCTGTACGCTTCCCTCATCCTGTATCTTCGTCTTCGCCTCACCGATTTTACCGACAAGGGCATCCAGATCGTGAGACGGCCTGGCGAATGCCGCCTCCATGGACTTGCCCACCGCGATCCACAAGAAACCTGCAACTAACACTGATGCGACAAATGCAACGAGGAGGTTCACTGCGGGTCCACCGCTCTGACTCGGGAAAAGAAAGATCGAACCGACAACAAGCACAACGATCGAAGCCCCAAGATACAATTCACGTTTGGGTTTCTGGATGGAGTAGATGAACGGAACCACGCTCAAGAATATCAGAGCCAGCGCCCACCAATTAAAGGACAGGTTATAGATCCCATAACCAGCCAGCGCGATACAGAATAATGCCCCCACCTCAAAGAACCCAGTCCCCGGAGTGGCAAGTGCCAGCATCGCCATAAGCACACCACCCAGCAGGAAAAGATATGCAACATTCGGGTCACTCAGGAAGTCCATGTTTTCCTCCAATTCATTATACAACAATTGGCACTTATTAGTTGCTGTTGACGTTCTATACACTATACGTGATTTACCAAAAAAAGTTTTGTCTCAAGGCTGTATAATACAACCGCCAAAGGGAACATTCCCTACAAGGAGTCAAGGTGAACTTCAATAAAATCTGCGTTATGGGGCTTGGTTATATTGGGCTTCCGACCGCGTCCACTTTTGCAACGCACGGAGTTAAAGTCGTCGGTGTGGATGTCAACCCGCACGTGGTCAAAACTCTGGGCAAAGGCGATATTCATATCCACGAGCCGGGTTTGCGGACGGTCGTTGAAGCCGCGCTCAAATCCGGCAACATGACTGTTTCATCCCAACCTGAAGAAGCCGATGCCTTTTTGATCGCGGTCCCAACTCCGTTTCAAGAGGGCAGGAGCGCCGAATACGAAGGCAGGCAGTACAAACTTGCAGACATGGGAGCCGTGATCGCTGCGACGGAAGCCATCGTGCCGTTCCTACGCAAAGGGAATTTGGTGATCCTCGAATCGACCTCCCCGCCTCGCACGACCATTGACCTGGTCCAACCCATTTTAGAGCGATCCAACCTGAAAGCAGGTTCCGATTTCTTCCTTTGCTATTCGCCGGAACGTGTCCTGCCCGGGCAGATCCTGCGCGAGTTGATCGAAAATGCGCGTGTTGTTGGCGGCGTGACGCCTGAATCGGCAGAAGCGGGACGCGATCTGTACGAGATTTTTGTCAAAGGAAAGATTATCGAGACCGATGCCACCACTGCCGAGATGGTCAAGTTGATGGAAAACACCACCCGCGACATCAATATTGCCATCGCCAATGAATTCTCGCGGCTCGCCGAAAAATTTGGTGTGGACGTGTGGGAAGCCATCCGCCTTGCCAACCTGCACCCACGCATCAACATCCTCAATCCGGGACCGGGGGTTGGCGGTCACTGCATCAGCGTGGACCCTTGGTTCTTCGTTGAAACCGCGCCGGAATTGACACCTCTCATCTACAATGCGCGCAAGGTCAACGACGAACAACCCCATTTTGTTGTGGCAAAGGTCAAACAGGCACTTGGAGAATTGAAAGGCAAAAGAATTGCCGCGCTCGGATTGGCTTACAAACCAGATGTGGACGATCTGCGCGAAAGCCCTGCTGTGGAAATCGTGCATTTGCTCGATAAAGAAGGTGCGCTCGTCAAAGCCTGGGAACCGTTCAAGCCGAATGCCAGTCTCAAAGGCGTGGATTTGTCTCCGAGTCTGGAAGACGCTCTTAAAGATGCGGAGGCGATCCTGCTCTTGGTAAGGCATAAAGAGTTTGGGAGCATAACCTCGGATAAAATTGCGTCGAAAACAGAAGCCCGCATTGTGATTGATTGTGTCAACGCATGGAATTTGGACGACTGGCAAAGGGGCGGTTTCCAATTGTTTCACCTTGGTTCGAACAAACCCCGCTCACAGGCAAGGAGTTATTAGTTGAAAGTTCTTTCCGTATTTGGCACCCGACCCGAAGCCGTAAAAATGGCGCCTGTTGTTCGGTTATTGAAAGTAACACGGGGAATCGAAACAAATGTCTGCGTTACTGCCCAGCACAGGCAAATGCTGGATCAGGTACTGGAGTTGTTTCAGATCAAGCCTGATTACGATCTCGATCTTATGCGTGAAGGGCAGTCTCTGGCACAATTGACAGCAGGAATTTTTGAACACCTTGACCCTGTTCTGGAGAAACTCAAACCAGATTGGGTGTTGGCAGTCGGTGATACGACAACGGTTGTCACCACATGCCAATTGGCATTTTATCGCAGGATCAAGTTCGGACATGTGGAGGCGGGACTACGGACACACAATAAATGGCATCCATTCCCGGAAGAGATCAACCGACGATTAGCCACCACAATGGCAGATATGCATTTCGCTCCGACAACGTGGTCACAGAGAAACCTATTACACGAAGGCGTGGATCAAAAAGATATTGTCGTCACTGGCAACCCTGTCATTGACGCGCTGAGATATGTTGCTGAACAGGAAGAGCCCAAAGAGATCACGGATTTATTAGCCAGACTGAGGATTGCTTCTCCTGCAGCTCGCAATCGCGGAACGAAATTAATCCTCGTCACCGCACACAGACGTGAAAATTTCGGTCAACCCATCGAAAACATCTGTCATGCACTCAGAGAACTGGCAGCACGCGGAGATGTGGAGATCGTGTACCCGGTCCATTTGAACCCCAATGTGCAGGAACCGGTCAATCGGATTCTCAAAGGTCAGAAGGGCATCACCTTGTTGCCGCCATTGGATTATCTTCCGCTTGTGCATTTGATGAAAAACTCGACCCTCATTCTGACAGACTCGGGCGGACTGCAGGAGGAAGCTCCATCATTTGGCATCCCTGTGCTTGTCCTGCGTGAGACCACGGAACGCCCGGAGGGAGTCGAGGCGGGGACGCTAAAGCTGGTTGGAACAGAGACCAGTCACATCGTCCAGGAGGCGACGCGGCTATTGGATGATAAATCCGAATATGTGAAGATGGCAAAGGCGTCCAATCCCTATGGAGATGGTCACGCGGCAGAACGTATCGTCGAAGCGCTGCTGGCAACAACTCGTTAGTTGCGGTTGTCCAAACTGACAGGTACGCTGCCGCCCTCTCACTGCCTAATTTGTGTATAATGAGTTCAATGAACGTACGACGTTTCATTGCAGCCATTCTCGTTTTGCTCATCCTGCTGGCTCCATGGTGGACGGTACTAGCGCAGTCGGCAGATATTTTGTATTTTCCCGAAACAGGGCATTATGTAAAAGGCGCATTCCTGCAATACTACAACGCTGCAAAAGACCCCAAACTGGTTTACGGATACCCGATCACGGAACAGATCATTGCGCGGGACGGGATGACCGTGCAATACTTCCAGCGCGCCCGTTTTGAACTTTCAGAAGCGAACCGCGTGCAACTCACCCCTCTTGGGACCCTGACCTACAACCCGCAAAGCCCTCTGCCGATCAACAGCAATAGTGGATGCGAGCAATATCCCACAGGACACATGGTCTGTTTTACGTTTCTCGACTTTTACAAAGCCAACGGCGGACCGGACCAGTTCGGCAACCCGATCTCCCCGTTCGAGTCAGCAGACGGGTTGATCGTGCAATATTTCGAAGGGGCAAGGTTCGAGTGGCGCGCGGATCGAGGCGCAGAAAACTGGGTGGTGATCACCGACCTTGGGCGTTTGTACTTCGACCGACAAAAGGAAGACCCCGCGCACCTGAGACCCGTACAACCTTCCGATGCAACCATCAAGCCGGTTTTATCGCTCAAGACTAGGGCATTCGTAATGAAAGCGGTCACGCTCCAAAGCGGAGCGCAAACAGTCTACGTGATCGTGCAGGACCAAACCTCACTTGCGGTCGAGAACGCATCTGTCACAGCAGTCATCCATTTCGCGAACGATCAAACGCAGAATTATACATTTGCCACTAACGCCCAGGGCATCGGTCAGATCTCGTTTGAATTCAGCGATCAAAAACCGGGGGAACTCATTACGATAGACATCAACATCAACTATCAAGGGTTGACAGGCACTACCACAGCTTCGTTCAGAATCTGGTTCTAAATCTCCCACAAATCGAAAACCGGTCCATCCTTGCAAGCCAATCGCCAAGTGGATTTCAGTGTCACCGCGCAGATACCGCATTCAGCGATCCCCCCACATGGGTTCGGCGTGTGAATG
>DATDAG010000365.1:0-10174 GCA_036525495.1 Anaerolineales bacterium | reverse complement strand
TGAAACCCGATGGTCGAATGGTGGTCATTTTCCACTTCCCTCTATCGGAAAATCTTGCGCCTGTGCAGTTTCTGGAATGGGCATTTCTCGATTCGATGAAAGATCCTGATTTTGGTTTTCCAACTGTTGCTCAAGTTAAAGAGCAACTGATCCAGGCAGGCTTTCACCTACTTCCAAGTGAACATACTTTATCCAACAGAAGTATTCTGATACAGGCAGAGAAGTGAGTTTCCCATGAATAAATTAACCACCAAAGAAGATGTATTCAATCTGCTCTCTGTTTCCACGCCTTCAATTGCTCTGGGTGCAGCAATCGAAACGGGATTAATTCAGATGCTTGCGGAAAAACCGATGAGCGGGGAAGAAGTGTCGTGCATCATGAATATACCCGGCAAGCGCGGTTATTACTGGCTGCAACTTCTTGAAGAACTTGGAATCATTGAAATTGACTCACAGGGATATACACTTTCCTCAATAATGCGGAATGTTATTTCGGACAGCATCAGGCTGGACTGGTGGAAATATGTTGCATCTGATGAGCGCGAACTTTTAGCCGGATCACGCAACCTGTCTCCATACATCGGCGTAGATTCGATCTGGATAGCACAGGGATTGGCGGAGCCGGTAAAAGGTTATAAAAAAATAGAGGATGACCCTGAAAGAGCCCGCGTGTTTACCCGTCTGCTTTACAATTTTTACAAGGATGCAAAAAACGAATTTGTCCACAAGATCCACATGGCCGGCGTCAAACGCATGATGGATGTCGGCGGTGGATCGGGGGCTGTATCCATCCTGCTGGCGCAAAAATGTCCCGATCTTAGAGGTGTCGTTGTCGATTTCGAAAATGTTTGCATCGAAGGGCGCAGGATCGTGGAGGAAAATCACCTTTCAGATCGGATCACATTCCATGGTGCAAATTTCCTGAAAGACGATCTGCCCAAAGGATTTGACCTGGTGTTGCATTACGACATCGGTGTTTTTGGCGAAGAACTCTTTCGCAAACTGTGGGAATCTCTAAACCCCGGCGGACGGATCGTGGTTGTCTTCCATTTTTCTCCTGAGGAGAACTCCGCACCGACACGATATTTGGGATGGGCATTCCGCGATTCGTTAAATGATCCCGATTTTGGTTTTCCGACCGTTCCGCAACTCCAGGCGCAATTGGTTCAGGCAGGTTTTCAACTTTTGCCGGGGGAATATGTTCTCTCTGAAGGTCAAACCGCCATTCAGGCACAAAAGGTTGATGAGTAACTGAAAAATCCTGTCAAATTTTGGGACACTTTTTGGGTTGCATATTGCCCCCCTTTATTATGCAACCGGGAGCAAAATAGGATTAGAAAACTACTTGCAGAATGGAAAATCATCCAGTAGGCATAACTATGAAACACAAATCCTTGATAATCTATTTTGTCACATTGACATTCCTATGTGCGGCGTTTATTGTGGGGGCGAGGGCGTTGGGTGAGCAGGGAATGTACCTCGCACAGGGGTATATGCTGACCCCGGCAATTGCCGCCATCCTCACGCGCCTTTTTTTCCACGAACCGAAATTCCGCGATGCGAATTTGCGATTTGGCAGGATCAAAGACTATTTGAGATTCTGGTTAATCTCAGTCGGCATTACAGCGCTTTCCTATGTTTTCTTCACCTTGTTTGGCAGTATCTCATGGGACTTCACTGGACAAGCATTTCTCGACAGGCTGGCTCAACAGTTTGAAGCGGTCGGGCAGGATATGGTTGCCTCATTACCGCCCGGTTTTACGCCACAGATGATGTTGATGATCTATTTCATCGGCGGCCTGACGGTTTTCAACATTCTGCCCGGGATCATCACAGGTTTTGGAGAGGAATTCGGGCATCGCGGTTTTATGTTCCCGATGTTGTACCGCGTAAAACCATGGATCGGGATTTTAGTTGGCGGTTTCATCTGGTATGCGTGGCACTGGCCTGTTGCATTGCTGTTCCCTCAAAACAATATATTCACGCCTGTACAGAACATCTTGAATTTCATCATCCTCGGCATTGGTTCGGTCTGTACATTTATTTATCTTGCCTATGTTTATGTCAAAAGCCGCAGTGTGTGGGTCACGTCCCTCGCGCACATTGTATTGAACAATTCTGCTTCGGCTTTCTCCTATTTCGCAGTGATACAGAACCAATTGCTTGCCAATCTGGGACTTGCGGTAACCATGCTGATTGTGGCTGCAGCTCTTTACTACAAAAAAGAACTAAAGACGTTTGAAGAATATTTTGAAAAGGATATCTGACATGACGACCATTCCCTACTCACTGGCAATGGAAATCCTTGACTACCTCGATATTCCGCCAAAAGCCCCGACCCTGCGGTATTTGAATCGCCTGATCCACACCTACATCCGCAAAGTCCCATGGGAAAGTGTGTCGAGGATCATCAAGCGTCACACCACGCCGCTGACAAAGGATTGCCCGCGCTTACCCGTAGAATTCTGGAATGATGCCATGCAGTATGGGCTGGGTGGTACATGTTACGAATCCAGCCTGGCATTCTTTAGTCTGTTGACGGTGCTTGGTTTTGAAGGATATCTGACTGTCAATGACATGGGCGAAACGCGCGGCTGTCATGCGGCGATCACCGTCCTGATTAATGGACATAAATATCTAGTGGATGTGACCATCCCGGTGCATGCCGCTGTCCGCATCGACCCTCGACGAACGATAAAACGCACAACAGGTTTCCATGATTACACTGTCCGCCCGATACAGGATGATACCTATGAGGTCGAACGATCGCATCACCCCCACCGCAGTGCCTTCACCCTGATAGACATCCCTGTCAGCCTGCCGGAATATCAGACGATCATGAACAATGATTATTTGGAGACTGGTTACTTCTTGAAAAGTGTGGTCATGGTCAAGGTGATTAATGGAAAAACATGGCGCTTTTTCAGCGACCATGTGCCATACAGGCTGGAAAGTTTCAACCGAGGAGGCAAACGAGAGATATTTGTCGGATCTGAGATTCTTCCGCGTGTTTTGACAGGATTGTTCCACATGCCCGAGGACAAGATATACACTGCCTTCTCCCATATCGCAATTCCGCTTTCTCAACGAGATACAGAGGCAGCGTGAGGATCCTCGAGTACAACGAAGTTGATCCATTGCAGGTATTGCATCTCACCATGCTCGCGTTGGATTTCCCGTTCACGCCTGAGCATGCCGCATATATCCGCAGAACCGATCCGAGACCATTCCCTTTTTTCACGCTTAACTCGGTGGAGGACGATAGGGTGCTGGGACAGGTGGGAGTCTTCCTTCTGCCGATGATTTCAACTGAGGGACGCGAAGACGTGGGCGGAGTTTGGGCTGTTTCGACTCATCCGGCTCACTCTGGACTTGGAGTTGCTTCGGCGTTACTGGAAGAGGCTCATACCCGAATGCGTGACGCAGGTTTGCGCTTCTCCACGCTTGGGACGAATCGTTATCGCCGCGCGTATAAACTTTATCAACAGCATGGCTACGTGGACATGAATGTATGGGCGACCGCGCTGGCAGAATGGGAAACGGCGCATCAGCCTACTCGCCTGCGCGCGGAGCGTGTCCAGTTTCAAGGTCCGGAGGGATTCGACTTCGTCGAAAAGGCATTTGCAGACCTCGCGGCAGATTATCTGGGCTTTGCCTGGAGACATACTCCCTTTGCCCGCCTGCGTGACAAGGTAAACCGTGATGACATTTTGATAGTATGGGAAAACAACGAGCCGGTCGGATATGTCTTCGCGCACAAAGATAATTTGCTGTTGAAGATCAATATTCAACTTTTGCATATGGACATTGACGCGGTGGAAGTTATCGCCGCCGTTGTTTCTGAATTGAAAGCATCTTATATACAAGTCACCATGAGCAGACCGTCTGATATCGCCAGTGTTCAACGCGCGGGCTGGAGAGTCGCTCACCCAACCTGGGATGCGTTCATGGTCAAGCCGCTCATCCCCGAAGTGAACGTTGATGACGCGCGTCAACTCTTCGGCATCGGCACAGATCGGTTTTTGATCTCATGGCTGGATATTACCTAAAAGGAGGGTAATTGAAATGAACAACAATACCGTCTATGAATGGATTTTGCATTCGATGTTCACCGTCGCGGCGCGCGAGAAAAGCCTGGAAAGCGCAAAGCCTTACCTATCACCGCTTGTGCATAAATGCGCTGAAATCCTTGATCTCTGTTGCGGAACGGGTTTCGTATCATGTTGTTTGGAAGGGCTGGGAGCAAAGGTAACCGGCGTGGATTTTGCCCCCTATATGATCTCGTTGGCAGAGCAGGAGGCGATCCTGCGCGATTCAACGGTGATGTTTATTGAAGCGGATATTTTTAGGCAGGATTTCGGACAAGGACGCTTTGACCTGGTCTCATGCTTCGATAGTATCTCCGATTTCCCAATTTCTGATTTTGCGAATCTGGGCGGCAAGATCGCCAATGCCTTGAAACCCGGAGGTCGGTTTGTTGTCAAGTACGTGGATGGGTTTTACAAGCACATTCTGGAAAGCAACGCTCGTGAAGGAGTGTATCAAGAGACGCCAGAACGCATTACTTTTCGCTTCAAAGAATACCTGCCCGACGTCGGCGCCATCGTGAATACGATTCGCAATGAAACGCGCGGAGAAGAGTATGAACGCAAGGGATATATCTATACCGCGCCAATTGTGCAGTTGGCAATGAGCAACGCGTTGGAACTGGAACAGCACATTGCATTGGATGCTAATCAATTTTTGGATGTTTTTGTCAAAGAAATTGACGTGTCGTGAGGATCTTGCATCTTTTCTCCAGACTCACTCTCCAAGGCGATAGCTACAGCCCCCTCCCAGCCTATTTCTTGTCCTTTTTCCCATGCCGCTTGAAAGGCGGCTTCATCAAGTTGGCTATGTGCCATGGTTACCCCGCGTTCCCGGCGCATACGGTAATTGCCAAACAGAGAAACATGTAGTGATTCGCGCAGCGTTTCATTTGCGCCCCATAACATTACGCCCTGCGCGGCGCGCCCCTGCATGACCGCCATATAAGCCAGACACTCCAGGCACAAGGCAACATCGAAATCGTTTCTTAGTTCGTCGAACAATGCCAGAGCCTCCTTGAACCGCCGGGAAGCAATGGAGCCTTCATTTCGCCCAATGGCCACCATACCCAACCCATAAAGTGCCATCGCTATACTTCGCAAATCCCCCGCTTCTCTGCTGAGCGTCAGCCCCTCAACATAGACGCTTTCAGCGCGCTCAAAGTCTCCTCTTTCTACAGCTGCATTCCCTATGCTGATGAGTGCCAACGCGATCTTGCTTTGATTTTCTGATGGTCGGCGCAGGCTCAAACATTCTTCGTAATACGACTCCGCCTGTACAAAATCTCCCTGCAACCAGGCCAGGTCTCCCAAGGCGTCAAGGACGTTGGCAACAATATCCGGTTCTTGCGATTCTCGAGATAATGCCAACGCCTCGCGTAACATCGCCTGTGTTGCATCATAATCATTCTGCATTTCCGCCAACCGGCTGGCTGTCTCAAGCGCTCTTACCCTCACTGAGGCAGGCACACGCACCGCCAAAGTAGACTCAATCGCAATGCCGCGTTCCAGCCAACGACGACCTTCGTTCCCGTTCCGTCCATGCCAAAACCTGTGCAGAGGGCTTGCCAGCCGCAGCATGGTCTCCACGCGCCAAGTGACATCCGGGGTCTCGCTCGTTAACAGCCATTCCAACGTGGCGCGAATGTTGTCGTGCTCCTGTTCCAGTCTTTCCTTCCATGCTGATTGCTGTGCACCAAATAATTGCAGTCCGGCATTCTCAGCCAGGGAGAGGTAATAGTTGGCATGTGCCTTGCGAGTTTCGAAAGCGCGGGCACTTACATTCCCTTCCTCGGAATCGCTTTCCAGATGTGTTTCTGCAAACTGCCGAACAATTTCATGCAAATCATAACGCCCCGCCTTGGTACGCAAAATAAGCGATTTCGATATTAACGACGACAATAATGCCAAAGATGCTCCTGCTACGTATTCAGCAGCATCACGCAGGAATCCACCGCGGAACACAGATAGGCGGCGTAATACATCCTGTTCTTTCTCGGAGAGTAATATCCATGAGTGGTCGAATACAGCCCGGAGTGAACGATGACGCTCAGGCATATCCCGTTTGGTAGTTGCCAGAAAATCAACGTTGTGCTCGATTTGGTTGGCAATCTCTGCACAGGAAAGTACCTGAACCCATGCCGCCGCCAGTTCAATCCCCAAAGGCATCCCGTCCACTGCCCGACAGATGCGCGCCACCTCCGCCTTATTCTTTTCTGTAAGCGTAAAGCTGGTTCGCACCCGTCGCGCCAATGCAACGAACAATTCCACCACACTATAGTTTTCGACTTCACTCAATGTCGCAGGCGGGAGCGACAATCCGTGAACTTCGAACACCCATTCCCTCATCAGATCCAATCGCTCACGCGATGTAACCAATAATTTCAAGCCTGGCGAACACTCCAGAATCTCCGCCAAAAGATTCACTCCCTCCATTAAATGCTCAATATTGTCCAATGCGATAAGCATCTCTTGCTCCCGTAAAAAATTGAACAATTGCTTTTTGGGGTCAACGGAACCAAAGGGTGAGAAGCCCAACGCCTCACTGATAGCCGGAATAATAAACTCTGGCGAATTGAGCGATGCAAGCGATACGAAATAGACGCCATTGGCGAATCTTTCGCGCTGGACGGAAATCGTCTCAATTGCCAGCCGCGTCTTTCCGATTCCTCCCGGACCGACCAGCGTGATGAGGCGGCACTGAGGATCGCCCAGCATCTGACAAAGCGCGGCGAGTTCGCTCTCGCGCCCGATGAGTGAGGTGGGCGGAATCGGTATGGAATTGGATAAGGTTTGGGGAGATTGAAACAGGCTTAGGTCGGGAAGATGAGGCGATGTTTTTAATCGAGAAAGAGTCGCTTCACCGCGCGCAATTTTGATGAAAGCCGTGCGTTCTTCAGTGGGTATCCCCAATACGTTTGCGAGAAGTTCTGCGAGTTGTTTCGACGGGCGGCGCTCATCCGTTTCGATTTTCCGCAAGGCGGAAGCGGAACACCCAACCTTTTGGGCGAACTCCTCACGTGTCAAATCGAGCGCTTTGCGGCGCTTTTCGAGCCAGATGCCAAAGGAAACGTCCTCATCCATTGGGGCAGTTTTTGGGGCAGAAAGTGACCCCAACCAAATTCTATTGTAGCATAAACTGTACCATGTAAGTCGTGTTACACACGAAGGATTTTGAAATGAACGATCATGCTTTTATCAAATTGTTACTGCACGCACAACAGAAAAACGCGTCCTCATTGCCTTTGGAGCAGGGTGCGCGCGTGGCAGTGATCGGGGGCGGACCGGCGGGGTCGCTCTTCAGCTTTTTCCTCCTCGATATGGCTGAACGGATCGGGCTCAAGATCATCGTGGACATCTACGAACCCAGAGACTTTGACCTGCCGGGTCCGAGCGGTTGCAATATGTGCGGAGGCGTTCTGTATGAGTCCCTTGTTCAAAGCCTGGCGGTTGATGGGATTAACCTGCCCGAAACGGTGGTGCAACGCGGGATCGAATTCAATATGTTGCACCTTGATGTCGGCAGTGTCCGCATCCAAACCCCGCGTCGCGAAAAAAGGATCGCCACCACATTCCGTGGCATTGGTCCGCGCGGATTAATGAATTTCAGCGGGCAAAGCCTGGATGGCTATCTGCTGAGGTTGGCAGTGCATAAAGGCGCGCGGCGTATTCGCAACCGGGTGGCGGACGTGCGACGCATCGCCAGCCCTGAATCGAATAATCCTCAACGTGAGTTGGTGCAGGTCAAAATTCCGGGCGGCGAATTTCAAGATTACGAACTGACCGCAGTTGCAACCGGAGTGAACACTGCCATTCTCAAACTTTTCCGCGAGATGGACTTTGGATACAAACCTCCGCACACAGCCAAACTACTTGTGCGTGAATATTATTTGGGCGATGAAGATATATCCAAATATTTCGGGTCTGCCTTTCATGCGTTTATGTTGGATATCCCCGGACTCGATTTTGGCGCGATCATTCCCAAGGGCGATTATATGACTGTGTGCCTACTCAGCAGTCACAAGGATCTGCATCCCGCCACGCTGGATGTTTTCTTGAGCCATCCCTCTGTGAGGAATCTCCTGCCTCCCGATTTCCCGATGGAACACTTCTCCTGTTGGTGTGGTCCGCGCATCAACATTATGGGAAGCAAACAACCTTTCGGTGATCGAATTGTATTCATCGGCGATAGCGGAGTGAGCCGCTTATACAAGGATGGCATCGGCGCGGCATATCGAGCCGCTAAAGCCGCCGCACGCACGGCAATTTTTCAAGGCGTATCGGCAAAAGATTTCAAGCGCTACTATCTGCCATTCTGCCGGAAAATGGAAACCGATAACCACATCGGGCGATGGCTTTTCATGGTCGTTCGGCAAATTAATAAAATGCAGTTTGCCCGACGCGCTGTATTGCGCATGGTCTCGAGTGAACAACAGGGAAATATCGAAAGCGGCATGAGCATGATCATGTGGGATATGTTGACGGGCGGCGCGCCGTATAAAGATGTCCTCCGACGCATCCTGCGACCCGTTTTCCAGATCCGCTTTCTATGGAATTTGATCCTGGCTGTATTTTCTCCCAATGAAGCGAGTCAAATCGCAGAGACGACAATGGCATTGAACAAAAATGATAATGAGGATGATTTACAAACACTGGAGGAAGATATCATGAAGTCAAATACGTTAGGCAAGATTTACCAGGACGGCGAAGTGATCTTTCACAAAGGCGACGCGGGGGATTCCATGTTCGTCATTCAGGAGGGGATGGTCGAGGTGGTGCAAGAGTTGGATGGCGAGGAAGTGTATCTGGCTGTGAAAGGTCCCGGCGAGGTGATCGGAGAGATGGCAATCTTTGAGCGTCAGGCTCGCAGCGCTACCGTGCGCGCCTTTGGGAAAGCGCGCATTCTCACTGTGGATGAGACGACATTCCTGCGCTATGTTCACCAGGATCCATCTCTCGCTTACCAGTTACTCAAATTGATGTCGAAGCGTGTCCGTACATTGAGCGCGGAAGTGACACAACTCACAGTGAATCGACTCCATGAAGATAACAATATGCAAATCAACTCGCCGACTCAATCCATATAAGTTGAAGCGCACAACTTGAAAGTAGAACCTATGACCATCGCAAGAATCTGGCGCGGCATTACGCTGGCGGCAAAATCCAGGCAATACCTCGAGTATTTGAACAAGGTTGTTATGCCCGCTTGTCAAAGCTCAGAAGGGAACGAAGGTTTCTTCGTTATGAAAGAATGCCAGGGTGAGTTGACACATTTTCTACTGCTCACCTTCTGGGCTTCGGATGAAGCGTTGGCAAAGTACGTTGGAACAGCCGATGACGTAGTCAACCCGACCCCTGAAGAAAGAGATCTGCTTATGGCGTTTGAATCAACCGCCAGGCGTTATCGAGTCGTTAAGAAAGTCGGCGAAATATTCAATACAGAACACTCAATGCGAGATAACCATGAATAAATCAAAAAACCTGCTTATCGGCAACCGGAATTTTTTTCGCGCTTATTGGGAGAAAACTTCCGATGCCATCTTGATTTTGCAGAATGGCGTATTTGTGGAGTGCAACGAGGCGGCGGTGAAGATGCTGCACGCGAACAATAAATCCCAGATATTGACTTTGCAACCTTCCATGATTTCTCCTGAGACACAGCCTGACAGCAGGAGATCCGAGGAAAAACAACATGAGATGATTAACGTTGCGCTTGAGCAAAGCGGCAACCGATTTGAATGGACGCATCGCCGCTTGGATGGCGAAGAGTTTCCTGCGGAAGTCCTGCTTACACCCGTCAAAGTTGGCAGGCAGGACGCGCTTTATGCAGTTGTGCGCGATATTTCCAAACTCAAGAAATCTGAGAATGCGTTGCGTGACAGTCAGGCGCGATTGAGCGAAGCGCAGAAACTTGCGCGGCTTGGAACCTGGTCATGGGATGTGGAAAAGGATGTTGTGAAGTGGTCGGAAGAACTGTATGACATGTTGGGGATGGATCTAGGACACCCCGCCCCGACATATCAAACATTGCCGGGTTTCTATACCAGCGAAAGTTGGGAGAGGCTTAGTCAGGCTGTGCAGGTGTCCAT
>DATDAG010000364.1:0-4843 GCA_036525495.1 Anaerolineales bacterium | reverse complement strand
GCGATTCGTGCCCGTGGTGTTCAGTTCGTCGAGTCCATTCGCGCCGTGGATGACCAGCGCGGCTTTGGAGCCAAGTTCCTTGAGGACATGTGCGAGCGACTCGGTGAGTTTGGGATCGAAGACGCCCGTGAGTTGAATGTGCGCGCCCGCGGGATTGGTAAGCGGACCGAGAATGTTGAAGATCGTGCGCTGACCGATCTCCTTGCGCGGACCGATGGCATGCTTCATCGCAGGATGAAACTTGGGCGCGAACATAAACCCGATACCGACCTGCTCGATGGCACCCGCAACCTGCTCTGCGGTGAGGTCGAGGTTGACACCAAGTGCGGAAAGGACATCGGCGCTGCCACATTGAGATGAAGCGGCGCGATTGCCATGCTTGGCAACTTTGCGTCCCGTGCCTGCAAGGACGAATGCTGCCGCAGTGGAGATGTTGAAGGTGTGCGCGCCATCACCGCCTGTGCCGACGATATCGTAGATGGGTTCGTTCGAATTGACTTTGACCTTGACACCGACATTGCGCATTGCACGGACAGAACCAGTAATCTCGGGAATGGTCTCGCCTTTCATGCGAAGTGCAACAAGATACGCGCCGATCTGTGAAGGAGTGGCTTGACCTGTCATGATGACGGTCATTGCATCTTCGGCTTCCTTATCTGTGAGGTCGGTGCGGTTGATGGTTTTAGCGATAAATGGTTTGAGCATGGAGGGTTCTCCTTTCGCGGCGGGAGCAGGATTCAGATCTAAAAAGTTTTTGAGCAGTTGCTTGCCATGTTCTGTCAGAATGGATTCAGGATGGAATTGCACACCGTAGGTATGATGCTCTTTATGTTTGAGTCCCATGATTTCTTCTTCGGGTGTGACGGCGGTGACTTCGAGTTCAGCGGGGATAGGATCATAGACAACCAGTGAGTGATAGCGCATCGCTTCGAACGGCGACGGGATGCCTTTGAAAATGTCTTCTCCATTGTGAGTCACTTTGGAGGTCTTGCCATGCATCAGGCGCTGGGCGCGATCCACTTTGCCACCGAAGACTGCTCCGAGTGCCTGATGTCCGAGGCAGACACCGAGCACGGGGATTTTTCCATCGAAATATTTGATGGCATCGGTTGAAATGCCAGAATCCTTGAGCGGTTCGCCTGGACCTGGCGAAATGACCAAGTGACTTGGTTTCAGCGCAATAAGTTGATTCATCGTCACCTGGTCGTTACGGAATACCTTGATATCCGCGCCGAGTTCGCCGAAGTATTGGACGAGGTTATACGTAAACGAGTCGTAGTTATCGATAAGTACAAGCATAATATTTATCCTTCTTCCGTTGGTTGAGTAGGCGGTGGTTGTCCGCCGTATCGAAACCACCACTAAGCAAAATTGCTTTGATTATTTGGTGGTTTCGATACGCCGCTGCGCGGCTACTCAAACACCGAGTTATCCTTCTGTTCCAAAGATATCCACTTGGTCAACAAACAAATCCAGTGAATAGGACAAACCCGTTTGTTCGCGGACGAGTTCCATCGTCTGCTTTGCTTCGGCTTGCATGCGAGTGATGCCGTTGGCAAGCACATCATTCGGAATCAATGGATGTGACAGGAAGTAGGCACGTTTCTCGCGAATCGGCTCAAGGAAGTTGTTGATGGCGACGGCGAGTTTTTCCTTGACTTCCACATCACCGACTTTGCCAGCGCGATAACGTTCTTTCAGATCGTCCACTTCCGCTTTGGATGGATTGAACGCATCGTGATAGACGAACACAGGGTTGCCTTCGACTGTCCCTGGGTCGGTGGCGCGTAAGCGTTTCGGGTCGGTGTACATGTTCATCACCTTCTGCTTGACTGTGTCCACATCATCTGAAAGATAAATCGCATTACCCACAGACTTGCTCATCTTGCTTTGTCCGTCCGTGCCGATGAGCAGTGGAACATCGCCGATGATAGGCTCGGGCTCGGGAAAAGTCTCGCCGTAGAGATTGTTGAAGCGGCGTGCCATCTCACGTGCGAGTTCAACGTGTGATTGGTTGTCACGTCCTACAGGGACAACTTTTGCGCGGGGCAGCAAGATATCAACTGCCTGCAAGACAGGATAACCCAATAGACCAAACGGCATGGAGTCGATATGAGCGTCACGTGCCATGTCTTTGAGAGTTGGCATGCGTTCCAAGCGAGGGACAGTGACCAGCATTTCAAAGAGCAGATTCAACATATAGGTTTCAGGGATCGCCGATTGGACAAAGATCGTGCTGACATCAGGGTCAATGCCAACGGCTAGATAATCCAACACGGTTTCCTTGATATAGGTTGGGATCTCTTTGATGTATTCTGGCTCGGGCTTGGTCGTGAGCGTGTGCAGGTCTGCGATGATGAAGAAGGATTCGTATTGATGCTGCAGTCGCACACGATTTTCCAGTGAGCCGACGTAGTGACCGAGATGCAGTCGTCCCGTTGGGCGGTCACCAGTTAATAAGCGGGGTTTGTTTGTCATTTTGAGTCCTTTCTTTATATAGACCGCTGGTTGAGTAGGGCGAGTGCTCTTCTCGCCCGTATCGAAACCAGCATGTTTCAAAAGCATCTTTTGTTACAAAAATTTCCTATGCTTAGTGGTGGTTTCGACACCGCACCTGCGGTGGGTGCAGGTGTACGCCACTCGCTTCGCTCGCAGCTACTCAACCACCGAGTATCTTTGCTATTGGTTTTGTTCTGCCATTTCGATAGCCTTCAACATCGCAGAGGCTTTGTTGACTGCCTCTTGAAACTCAGTGCCTGGATCAGAATCCGCCACAATACCTGCACCCGCTTGCACACTATATGCATTGCCTCGTCCCACCATCGTGCGGATGGCGAGACAGGTGTCCATGTTGCCATCGAAGCCGAAGTAGCCAACCATGCCAGCGTAAGCGCCTCGTGCGTCGGGTTCCAGATCGGAGATGATCTCCAACGCTCTTACCTTCGGCGCTCCGCTGACTGTCCCTGCGGGGAACGAGGCGCGCACCAGATCGAAGGCGGTCAGGTCGGGTTTCAACTTCCCCTCCACGTGCGAGACGATGTGCATGACATGCGAATATTTTTCAATGGTGAAAAAATCCGAGACTCGCACCGTACCATATTCACACACGCGGCCCAGGTCGTTGCGACCCAGATCCACCAGCATCACGTGCTCGGCGCGTTCTTTGGGGTCCGCGAGCAGTTCGTCCGCAAGCGCGGCGTCAGCGGCGGCATCGACTCCTCGTGGGCGCGTCCCAGCAATCGGTCGGAGTGAAGCGGTTCGTCCATCCAGTCGCACGAACATTTCAGGCGACGATCCAACAATGAAGAGCGGCTCGTCATCCACGATCCCGAAATCGAAAAAGAACATGTACGGCGATGGGTTGAGGCGGCGCACAGCGCGATAGACATCGAACGGCTCGACGTTCGTTTCACGCGTGAAGCGCTGCGAGAGCACCACCTGAAAAATGTCGCCCGCCGCGATGTGCTCCTTGGCATCGCGCACCATGTCTTCGAAACGCCCCTGCGTCATGTTCGAAGCCGTTTTGGATGATTTGACTTCGCGGGGTTCGACGGGCGGGAGCGATTGATGGATGCGCGACTCGATCTCGTCGAGTTTGCGATTTGCGGATTCGACATCGCCATCGAGGATGTTCGCAATCAGGGACAGACTGCGCCGCGCATGATCGAACGCAACAATGGTATCGGCGAGGAGATAGATTCCATCGGGGATGCTCGCGCTGAGCGGAGGGTTGAGTAGGCGGCGTTCGTCCGCCGTATCGAAGCCCGAAGTCGAAGCGCGGTTCATTCTGGACCTGAGAGTTGGTTCAAAAAAACGAACAGACTCATACCCGAGATAACCCACCAGCCCACCGATGAAACGTGGCACGCCCGCCTGCGACTTGAAATTAAACTTGCTCATTTCCTCCTGCAAGAAGAATGTCGGATCGCCATCATGTTTCACATTGCGTGAACCGTTTGCATCTTTGATCTCTATCTCGTTCCCGCGGATGATGTACTGCGCCTGAGGCTTGATGCCGATGAACGAATAGCGAGCGATGCGCTCCCCGCCCTCCACGGACTCAAGCAAGAACGACGCACCCTCGCCGCGCAGTTTCATGTACACGCTGATGGGGGTTTCGAGGTCCGCGGAAATTTCGCGGATGATCGTTTGGGTTGTAGTGGCTTCGAGTAGCATATTGCTCCTTTTCTTATCCGCAGATTGTGCAGATTTGACAGATTTTTCAATTCAATCTGCGCAATCGGTGAAATCTGCGGATTTGATTTAAAACGCAATCCCCTCCTGTCCATTGGGACGAGAGGGGAATCTCGTGGTGCCACCCAAGTTAACGCTTACTGCTTTAACAAAAAATTCCCTGTGTGATACAGAGAATTCAAGCCAGCGTCACTCTTTTCAGATACGCCACTTATCGTGGTTATACCCTTGCTCTATAACGGGAGCTACCGAATTGGGTTACTCATTTCTGGTCTCGATACCTTCGTACTCGACCAACTTTCGCCCGTTCAACTCGGAGGTCCATTCGGTTTCTGCGCTTTTGCCTTGCTTACACCACTTCTGGTTTCGATACCTTCGTACTCAACCAGCGGCTCGGCTCTCTGGTAATCGCTTTGAAACGTACTCGTCCTCGTCAGCGTTTTTGTATTTGATTGGTCGTCATTCTATGACGGAGAGAGGAGGTTGTCAAGAGGAGAATCAATTTACATCAGGGCTTTCTTAAAGTCGAGATAAAAGGGTAATGGCAGAAGATGGCTTGGCCTCGAAGGTACGTCTGGCTTGAGCATGATTGGTGAAGCCTTGAGTATTGAAAAGAGCAATAACCAAATTATTAATGAGGGCCATGGAA
>DATDAG010000363.1:0-2374 GCA_036525495.1 Anaerolineales bacterium | reverse complement strand
CTACATCGGGGTCAATACCATAGGCGGATGTGGTCGCGCCGCGCACACCGACCTCCTCCTGTGTGGTGAACACAAAGTAGACATCATGCGGCGTAGACCTTAGGGCGCGCAAGGCTTCGATGGCGACCAACACGCCGACGCGGTCGTCCATGGATTTGGCAACGAGGCGCTCCCCCATGTCTACAAACGGACGGTCGAACGCGGCAACATCGCCGACTTTGACGGGGCAATCCTTTTTATTTGTTGCGCCAACATCAACATAGACTTTATCGAGAGTGGGAAGTTCATTGATATTGCTCAAATTGTCAAATCCGAGCACGCCAACGGTTCCATTCAAAAAACGGACGCGTCCGCCGGGGACATATCGCCTGAACACGCTGCCAATCGGCGAAAAGCGGACAAATCCTTTTTCATCCACGTGACTGACCATGAGACCGATTTCGTCCATGTGCGCGGCGACCATGATCTTCTTCGTGGCTTTTGATTGTCTGGTCGGTTTCTTACGAGCAATGAGATTGCCAAGCGCGTCCACTTTGATCTCATCGGCGAGGGGTTTGACCTCCGTGCGCACCAGTTTGCGGATTTCATCCTCGTACCCGGAAGGACCGAAGGTTTCTGTGAGTTGTTTGAGAAGTTTTTTCATATTTGGATGATTATCCTTGTTTTTGGTTCTCGCCGGGGATGGCGGTTAAAGCAAGTTTAGAGAGCCAGTGTTCGACCGCTTTCGTAAACCTGCCTGCCTTCACGCGTGAAGACGTATACCTTGCTTTGTCCCATCACTTTCCATTCGCCGCCGAGAGTACCGACAAGTGCGGTATTTTCATCCACACCGATCAGACGTTCATTGGATTTGAGTTTACCCGTCAACACAATGACAAGCGGCTTGAACATTCCAGGGATGGCATCGAAATGCGGGAGGATGTACTTCGCCGGTATTATGCCAAACCCTTCCTGCGTTTGCGCGAGGCGAAAGCGAGGTATTCTCTTGGCAAGGATCATCGCTCCAGCGGAACAACCCGCATAAACCGCTCCGCGCTCCCACGCACGTTGTGCAGCGCTCCATGCGCGGCTCCCATTTAAGGTCTCATATAAATAACCCGGATCACCGCCTGAAAAATAGATCAGGTCTGCAGTCTCAATAAGCGATTCCCATTGTGGGTCGTTGGCAGACTCACGATTTATAACACGAGGCGCATGGACTTCCGCACCAAGTTTTTCAAAGTGGGAGATGCCCATATTCGACCAGCGGCTTACGCTCCCATCGCCTTCCTGCCCAGCCGCTGTCGGCAAACAGATCACGCGCGGAGTGCGTCCGTTCAGGTTCAGGCTGGCGAGAAGGTGGCGGTCAACATCATCCATTACAGGGAGATATTCACCGGAACCAACGAGGGCAATGAGTCCATTCATGAGATACCTATAAGTTCGAAACTCCGATGGTCGGGTAGACTCGAATGGTTTTAGAGTGGTGTATCGAGACCATCAATAACAAGTAAGTTTGCATTTACACAGTGTGATCTCGATACATCCTTCGCACCCGCTCAGGACTACTCGACCACCAGAGACAATTTCACCTCTTCGCAATCAACAAAGGTGTGATTTTCTTCAATGCGGCGTGAAGCAGATCGAGTGTGTTTTTCCAATCGTCCACGCGTGAGATGCTGACGGGAGAATGAGTATAACGATGCGGGATGGAGACTGAAACTGTTGGCACGCCTCCAAGCGAACGCTGGATCGCGCCTGAGTCTGTGCCGCCTCCACCAGGCTGGCGAAATTGGTAGGGGATTTTTTCAGCGTCGCCAATGTCGCTTAAGAAGCGGACAAGCCGCGGGTCGTGAAGAGTCGAACCGTCGGCAATATAGATCGCGGGGCCAAGCCCAAGTTTTGTATTATAGGTCATGTTCTCACTGCCGTCATGCATGGGCAGGTCATTTGCGGGCGTTGAGTCGATCGCGATCGCCATATCGGGTTTGAAGTATTGTGCCGCCACCTTCGCGCCGCGCAAACCGATCTCCTCCTGCACAACGAACGCCGCGCACAAGTCAATATTAGGGGGCGCGTGTTTCAACAATTCGATCAATGTCGCAACACCGATGCGGTCATCAATGGACTTAGACATAATTGACGGTCCGACACGGCGAAATTTTGTAGCAAACCCGGCGCGGTCGCCAACCTTCGCTTTCCCCCCAATGCCCACATCGATGCGCAATGCATCCAACGGCACCTTGCGTTTGGCTTCATCATCATCCATCAAGTGAACGGGCTTGCCGCCGATCACACCCGACATTCGATCTTTCCCAACCAAAACCTGTTTCCCGATCAGATGGCGGACATCCACGCCGCCGACCGTGTCAAAGCGATAGATTCCCTCGCCATC
>DATDAG010000362.1:0-2987 GCA_036525495.1 Anaerolineales bacterium | reverse complement strand
TTACATCCTGCCCAATCAAACTTGCGTTGGAAAAAAGAGCGTTTGGAGACGACGAAGAAAACGACGGGGTATTTACCGAGCCTTGTCGAATGCTATTGCCAAAAGGCATACCCAAAGAATTAGAAGAAAAACGCGCTGGAGAGGGCCGCATCATTCCGCCAGAAAACTGACCTCCAAAGCCGCCCCGCCCATACATGCTCTGGAACTGATTTAACCTAGCAATCCCCGCATCAAATTGTTCTGGGGACATCTGAGCAAACATGTTAAACAAAGAAGCTATGCCCTGAAGATCACCTAAAGAGCTTCTTTGTGACGATTGGTTAAACGAGGGATAGCCCCCGCCATAACTTGGGAACCCGCCGCCGTAACTCCGAGAGGGGGGAAACCCAAACATCATTAACAGCTAGTGAACCGTGAGCCGCGAAGCGCCGCACCCATGCCGCGTTTTTTGCCTGTAGTAGACTTGCCTACGGCTGTATCAGGAGTTTTTTCCTCTTTAGCCATAGCGTAAGGAATGGATCCTTGGCCCTCAATGACCGCTTTGTTAACGGGCTTGGGCGGATTTACTGGCGGAACACCATTAACTTTGACTCTCATATCATTGATTCCTATTGATTTGTTGCTTCAATAACTCTCGTTCAAGGGCCGCATCGATTCGTGCCTGAGTCTGTCGCTCTTGGCTAGCAAGCCTCTGCTGGAATTCTGTGGCCTTGTTTTGCATACGTTGCTGATCAAGCTGCAATTCTGCCTGATCCATTGCAGCATCCGACTGTTGCTTCTGAGCGTCCAACTGCAATTCTTGTTGCTTCAATTGTACCAAAGGATCTGGTCCCTGCTGACCTTGACCCGATATCTGAGCAGACAGTTGCTTCAAGTTGCCGAACTCTTGCGCGTTCATTTGTGCAACCATTGCCTCTAGCTGTAGCTCCATGTCCGGAGTAAGCGCTTGGCCCCCGGTCTGCTGTAGCAACTGCGCCGTGGCCAGTTCTTGGCACTTGATCTTCACATGCTCAACAATATGCTTCTGCAAAGAAATGGCAGACTGCGGAAGCGCCTGCAACATCGGTGACGTGCCAAAAGTCAGATGCGCCATGATGTGCGCGTCATGATCTTGACCCTCAAAGGCTTTCAACTGCACGTTATCCAAACAATCGATGTTCTCTTGTGCCGGGTCCTTTGGTATCGGATCTGCGGACGAAGGAGCAATCAGAACCTTATCAATGTCGTTAATCCCCAACGCCTCGTACATGCGGCGATACGCCTCGTGCATGTCGTGCATCTGCGGCGCTTGCATCGCCATCTCAAGCTGAGACTGCGCCATCGCAATGCGCTGGGCCTGCGAGAACGTATTCGGGTTGGACACAGGAACCACATCCACGCGGTCATCAAAGTCCTGCCGCATGATCGTGCGATCCCCGCCAGAAACAGCATACGGGTACTCCTGCGGCAAATACTCAGACATCACCCGAGACAACAGCTTAAACTCCTGCCTCATGCTGTAATGCAGGCGCTTATGCACCGCACTCATGACCCGTGAGCCCTGTTCCAACAACGCTACTGTAGTGCCCACAGGAGCCTGCTGATTGCCGTCACCGACCTTCATGTCAGTGATAGTGGCAAACCTACGACCAGCATCTACCACAAAGCCCAGAAGCTGCATCAACGTGCCGTCAGGACCCTTAAAGGGCAACGGCATCAAAGAATCTCGGATCGCGCCTCCCGGAGCATCCACATCACGGAATTCACCGGGTTGTAAGGGCTCCTCATCATCCCGTACCCTAAGTCCCCGAGCCTTGAAACCAGCAGGCAGATTAGAAAGAGTACCAGCGTCAATAAGCTGACGAAGCGCCGCCGTAGCTGTTCTGGACAATCCGCCAATCGTGTGGATGAGGCCCAGCCCGTAGAAGCCGAACCCCGGCAAAAACTTGTAATGGACGAAATACTGGATCTTCTTCTTCCGGTCGTCGTCCTCTTTATAATTTCTTCTAATGGCAAGTATCTGTCCGCTATCCTCACTAATCGTAACAACGTAAGGAACTTTAATCCCGGTCGGCTCACCATCTTCCCCCATGTCTTCAAAACCGGGCAAATCCAAATTGACGTGACACTCCAGAAGGGTACAGTCGTAATCTAGATTCGTGGGCTCAACACCCCCCAGCTTGTCCATCTCATCCGATACTTCATTACTGTCGCCCGCCTGCGAAGGAAAAACCGGAATATCCCGATAAAAACCCATGACCTGCCGGATCCGCAAGTCGTTCATAGACATCTTCACAACCTGAGTAATGTTTTCACATGAATCAAGGTCCGTGGCCCCGTAAGGAACCACAATGTCCTCTGCTGGAACAAACTTGCTTACCGCGCGATCAATCGCCTCATCAAAGTACACTTTCTTGAAAGTAGAACCCGCCAAAGGCAAATAGAACAACATCTGATCAAATTCAGGCGTGTATTCCTCCATCACGTTAGTGATGTAGTAGTTCATAAACTCTTTTACACGAAACGCCTGCGCTTCATTGTCCTTGGTCTTCTCACCGACAATAGCGGTGCGAACCGGACCCGAAGGCGGCAAAAGCTCATTAAACGCCTGCGCCTGAAACTGCGTGGCCGCCTCGGCTAACAACGGATGCGTTACACCCGTCGCACCCCGAAACGGCATTGTGCGCTCTTCATAGTTATATCCCAAAAGCTCCAAACCCTTGGAATACGCATCTTCCCACTCAGAACGCGAAGACTTGTTGGCCTCAAAATCCCCTAGTAGTTCTGAAGCCAGCCCACCAAGTTCTCTATCATCCAACTCCTCTGCCAAGTTAGCATAGAAATCGCCACCGCCAGCACCAACCATGGCCAGCGGATCAAGGTCAATAATGACGCCACCATCTTCTTGCTCCTCAATTTCAATACCTTCGGGTATTATCTCATTGACGGAGCCGACAAAGGTGCCGGGAGCCGCAACTTCGATGTCAAGCTCCATTTCGGCTTCATCT
>DATDAG010000361.1:0-2676 GCA_036525495.1 Anaerolineales bacterium | reverse complement strand
GGGGTCGCCTGTACTGCCCGATGTGTATTGAAGAAAGGCAATGTCGTCAAGTTGGATTTGGGGAAATACATTTTGTACTTGAGTGTTCAGCGCATCATTCACTGTAAGGCAGATAAGTCCTCGTTCTTCCAGTTCAACTTTCTTTGAAGACTCCTCTGGTAGAACCACTACTTTTGACCCACATGATTTTGCAATGAATGCAAGCCTCTCCGTATTTGATTCGGGAAAAAGCGGAACAGCAATCCCGCCTGCACGTTGGACTCCGTAAAAGGCGAAGAAAAACTCCGCGCTGTTCGGCAATGCAATAACGATACATTCCTGTTCCTTGATTTCTTTATCGAGAAGCAAAGATGCAAACAGGTTGATACGCTCCCACAATGTATTAAAGGAAGTTGGCACTCCCCGAAATGTGAAGGCGGTCTTCTCCCCCGATTCAATTGCACGGTATTCGAGCATTTCGAGCAATGTCGAAAAGTCAGGCATGGTGTTAATTGGATAGTTTCCCACGCACAAGAGACAACAGATCGGCAGGCGTTCGTATCTTTGCGATCTCAGACTCTTTCACAACGATCTGGTATTTCTCCTCCAGAACAACAATGATATTGACCACATCCGCTGATTCAGCGCCCAACTCTTCGACAAGCAATGCACCTGCCGTTATGTCACGAACGCCGAGTTGTAAACTCACCAGTTGATTGATATCGTCCATTGATACATTCGTCATATTTGTTACACCTTTAACGCGCAAAATAAAATCTGGCGTAATATTATCATTGTCATTGGTCCATTCCGCAAGTGCTACAAAATAATCGCCATCGGAGATGAACGTGCCTGTAAACAAAGGAACCCTGCTTCTCAAACATTCACAGCTCACCATCCATTGGACGGATGGGAAAACGGAAAACTATCCGCTAGTAGACGAGAAAACGCGCATCGGTCGTGGCAAGACCGGCAATGAACTAGCGATCCCTGATGTGTTTCAATCCGTTTCGAGACAACACTTGGAGATCCGTCGAGAGAAGGAGGGGTATCGGCTGATCGACCTGGGAAGCCGCAACGGGACCCTGATCAACGGCATTTATGCAAAAGACGTGTATTTGAAGGACGGGGATGAAATAAGGATCGGGCAGGATGACGAGGGGCAACAGATAAGAATCGTTTTTCAAATGGGGAGCGAAGGGCTACTCGACGAAATCAGATCGGAAGACCACGCAGTTACCCTGCTGCCAACATCGGGATTGGAAAGCGACGAACCAACAGACATACCTTACTTCAAGATCCGCTGGCAGAACGGGAGTACGAACTACTTCCCCATTGAACAGGACAGGATCATTATCGGACGCGGTGTTGAGGCGGATCTGCGCGTCCCTGAGAATCTGCGTTTTGTGTCGGGGCAGCATGCAGAGGTCCAGAAAGAAGCGGCGGGGTATTTCATCCGAGACCTGAACAGCACGAATGGCACGCTCGTCAATAACCAACTCCTGCAATCCGATACAGATTATGCGATCGGCAACGAATCGATCATCCGCATCGGCGATGATAACTTTGGCGTCTCGATCGGGTTTACATTTTACAATCCGAAAGAGACTGCAAACTCGGTGGCTGGATTCATCCAAGCCGCGCAAGCGACACAGATCGTAAAGACTCCAATCCTTTTGATCGGACGGCTGGACAATTGCGATATTGTTCTGGATTCTCCCGAGGTTTCGCGCAGGCATGCGACGATACGGCAGATGGGCGATGCGTATACCATCGAAGACCTCGACAGCAGTAACGGCACGTACGTGAACGATGAGCGAATCAAAACAACACAACTGCACGAAGACGATCTGATACAGATCAGTAATTTCCGTTTGCTGTTCCAGGGTGGCTTGCTTGTGCCGTATCAAATGAGCGGAATGCGACTCGATGCAAACAACCTCACAAAAGATGTGAAAACCAAAAACGGTATGCGGCGCATTCTTGATAACATCGATCTTTCGGTTTTGCCGCGCGAGTTCATTGGGCTGGTCGGCGGGAGTGGTGCGGGAAAGTCCACTTTGCTCAATGCGCTGATCGGCGTCCGACGCGGCGCTGGCGAAGTCAAACTGAACGGACATGATTTCTACGAGGAATATGAAAGTTTCCGCGCGCAACTCGGATACGTGCCCCAATCGGACATCCTGCACACCAGCCTGACCGTCGAAAAAGCGCTGGACTACGCCGCACGCCTCAGACTCCCCTCGAACCTGTCTCGCGACGAAAGAATGCGCCGTATCGACATGGTGCTCGACACAGTCTCGATGAACACGCAAGCCATCCGCAAGACGCGCATCTCCAACCTCTCAGGCGGACAACGCAAACGTGTCAGCATCGCCGCAGAACTGCTGGCTGACCCCAAACTGATATTCCTGGACGAAGCCACATCGGGTCTCGACCCCGGACTCGAAAAGAAGATGATGCACACCCTGCGCCGCATGGCAGATGAAGGGCGCACGGTCATCCTTATCACACATGCAACCGATAACATCGTGCAAACCGACCACGTTGCATTTTTATCCGAAGGAAAATTGGTTTACTTCGGTCCATCTGAAGAAGCGCTGAACTTCTTTGAAGTGGATGAATTTGCCGACATCTACGAACGCATTGACCACAAGGGCGAAGAGTGGCGGCAGATATTCGAAGAGAAGAAGCCCG
>DATDAG010000360.1:0-4656 GCA_036525495.1 Anaerolineales bacterium | reverse complement strand
GGTCAACGTTGTCGAGAGGCTGGTGTCCGTCCTTCGATGGGCTCGGTGGGTGATTGCTATGACAACGCTCTCTGTGAGAGCTTCTTTGCCACCCTGGAATGTGAACTGCTCGATCGCAGCACCTTCCATAACCCGACGGAGGCACGCCAGGCTGTCTTTGCCTTCATTGAGGGCTGGTACAATCTGCATCGGCGGCACTCAGCCATCGACTATCTTTCACCCAATCGGTACGAAGAGCTGCATGCTCGTACCCCATTATCCGAAAACCCCCATGTCTCCACTGAAACGGGGTAGCTCCATGTCCGATACCTGGCGAGAAGAGCTTTCCAGCTAGACGCTGGGTCGTAGAAAGAACTTTTTTATGGTTGGCAAAAAGACGTAGTATTGCCACTCGCTGGTCTAAAAAACCTCATAACTGGCTTGCCTTTGTTCATATGGCTTGTGCTCAAATCTTGCTCAATATCATATTTTTAGGATAGGTTCTTATTCCTCCATCCGGGTTATGCAAGCCCCAGGACCAGTCCCAGGATCAGAAATAGTATGAATACGCCTTGCACGGAATGTAGAATGATAGGGAACCAGTTGCTTCGGAAACGTTTGCCGGAATACGCAAACACCAGATCACCCGGAATTATCGCCAGGATACCCCATGGTTGATGGAGGTGGTAGAAGGAAAACAGAAGGCCATTTGCCACCCAATCCCATTTGCCAAATACGCCTTCCATCTTGGGCAATAAAACCCCCCGGAATAGAAACTCTTCACCCAAAAAAGTATTGAATACCACCAACGCAAAGGACAATCCAAGCCAGCCCCAAGCCCCGACCCACTGGGCGCGCAACTCAGGTGCAAACAATGCGGAAGCATCGTAGCCTGCCGGCTCGGCGAAGAAGGGAAAGATGTCTGTCCACAGATTGACGAGCATCGGCCTCAAACCTAATTCCAAGGAGACAACCAGCAGGATCAAAGGAATGATCCACCACCACAAGGTTTTATTTGTTTTTCCGGTTCTTGCTGAGACGGGATGATTCAACCAAAAGCGGCGGCTGATCGTACTCAACCGGATGTCCCCCTCTTCGCGATGGAGAATGATCATCGCCAGCACAAACTGCCAAGCGAGACCAATCGTCAACAATTTTATACGCAGCAGACCGGCAACCACTGACGGGAGTCCAACGCTCAACGACGGGTACGCTACCCAGCCCAGCAGCCACATGGGTGCGCCGGCAGCCAGCCAGATGCCAAGGATTTGCCAGAGTGTGTATTGATTTTTTACGGAGGTTATATTTTGAGTTGACATGATGTTTCTGCTTCTATGAATTGAACAGCCTTAGCTTCTAAGTTCTAAACCAATCCCATGATGGCCATGGTGAAAAGGACGATCAGAATTAGAGAGTCAATAAACCCGTGAAGGAGGAGCGCCACCCAGTATGACTTGAACCGTTTTGTTGCCCAAGGACGGATCCAGTTGTATAGGAGCATTGATGGCCATCCCCAAGCCATATGCAGGTGGTAAGCCACAAACAGAATGCTATTGGCGATAAAATCCCACTTCCCAAACACGCCGTTCATTTTCGGTAACAAGATTCCTCGGAAGATCAATTCCTCTCCCACCAGATAATTGAATACAATTATCGCCGCTACAACACCCAGCAACCACCACTGCCCCACCGCTGGTCCCGCTAGACTCTCGATCTCCGTGTAAGGAGGCGGCACCAGGAATGGAAGGACCTTCACCCAGGGTCCATTCAGCTGGTCAAGGAATGGTTTTCCTCCCTCGAGAATTACAAGCAATGGGATCGTCCAGAGGTACAACCACTTCGACGGAATACCTGTTTTGGGATTGGTAGGCGTATGTAACCACACTCTGTCTATGATGTGTACCCAGGTGAACGGTTTCACCTCTTGCCTGAGGATGATGTAGGCGACAACGCCTTCCCAGGCCAGACCCAACGTGATCAAAATGAGATACAGGAACCCAGGTTCCATGTGAACGCGCGGGATCAAGATTGGCCTGACCACCCAATGGATGAGGCCCATGGGCAGGGCAACGATTGCCCAGATACCCAGGATTTTGGCGAGTGAATACTGTTCTCCAGTCTCCCTGATTACATTCGCTTGTAAGTTGCTTTCCGCAAGTGTTGCACTCATGTTTTCTCCTTCCGATATAAGAACGGTTTTACGCTAAACCCAATACAAGACCCAAGGTTAGATATAGAATATAAAATGTCTGGCTAAAATGCACAGCGGTCGAGAACCAAGTGCTCCGGAACAATCGAGCCGGCAAGGCCAAAGTCAGCGTGGAATACACAAGATAGCCAGGTATAGCCGAGGGCTTATCCACCAAATGATAGAGCGCAAACAGGACACCGTTAGCAATCCAATCTGCCCGGCCAAATATGCCATTCATTTTCGGAAGCATAATTCCTCGAAATATGACCTCTTCCGACATCGTCAATATACTCACTACAAGGACTACGAGGAAAAATCCCCAATCACCGATGAGCGCCCCTGGATTTTCAAACAGCACATCAAAGCTGTATTGTGCAGGTTCGTGCACAGGCAGTATTCGTGCCCATCCATCATTAATGGATTGAAAGGATGGGAGTGCAGCCGTGATCCCAAAAATCGCGATCACCGGGATCACCCAAAACCAGAGCGCGTTGTTTCGCCTTCCAGTCCTTGGATCGGCCGTCGTTCTCAGCCATAATCGATCCTTGATGGTAGTCCAGTCCATATCGCCACCTTCCTTCTTCAGGATCAGATATGCAAGGAGGAAATGCCAGAAATATGGGATGACCGTAACAATCAAGACCAAGTAGCCGACACTGACCTCAGTAATTCGATCCAGGACCGGCAGACCCAGCCAAAAAAGCAGGGCACCAGGAATTGAAGCAAGAGCCCAGATGCCGATGATCTGCCAGAGGGTATATTGATCCCTTTTTGAAGTTATTTCTTTAGTTGACATGATGTTTCTCTTTTTGTTTTCATTTACGAACCAACATCTACGCGAGACCTAATATGATTCCAAGGATCAAGAATCCACCGAGCACATTTTCAACAGAGTGGATAATGACACCCATCCAGGTGCTACGGAAGCGCCAGCACGGAAATGCCAGGACGAAAACACCCTGAATGACATTTCCTGCGATAGTCCAGGGTTGGTGAACATGGTAGAAAGCGGATAGCACTCCACTGGCAACCCAGTTCCACCTGCCGAATACCCCCTCCATCTTGGGAAGCAGCACTCCCCGCAATAGAAACTCCTCTCCCAGAATATTGAAAACAGAGCTAACCACAAACAGGCCAAAGAACCACCAGGCGCCCACCAGCCGTTGCAAGATTTCTTGAGATTCAAAGATCACTGCAGAGCCATAACCTGGAGGCTCGGCAAAAAAGGGAAAGATTGATATCCAAAGTTTTTCCGCGTATGGAGTTATTGCAACACCCCATGCGATGTTCCCGACAATGAATGGGATTACCCACATCCATAACCTGCGATGGGGCATACCGGTTATTGGATCCTGCGGCGCGTTGAGGCGCAGCCTGTGCTTGATTGTTGTCCAGCCGAGATTACCCTCTTCCTTCCAAACGATGATCATGGAAAGTACAAATAACCAGATCAAACCAACTGTGATCAACACTATACGGGTGACGCCTGCTCCGAGTGGATCCGAGCTGAAATCGGGCGACAAAGCGGGGAATACGATCCAACTAAGGATTCCCATCGGGATGGTGGCAAGTAACCAGATACCGAGAATCTGCCAGATGGTGTATTGACCTTGTGCATAGCTCATCGAATACGTTTGCAGGTTATTTATTGCTGTCTTTTCTTGAGTTGACATGAGCTTTCTCCTATTATGACGGTTGCTTCATCAGAGTTTCCATTCTTTCTGTGTGACTGGCGAGATGATGTTCATCCCGCCAGTCTTGACGCCTGCTAATACCGCCAGCCTAACCAGTTCCAGAAATGCAGGAACCAAACGAAAGCCACGGCCGCGATCGTCACCAACGTGTAATAGGTTCGGAAGGCGACACCCCAATAGCCGTTCCTCCAGGCCAATATAGCGTAGACCAGCGCGCCAACCGTCAGCACAGCAGCCAAAACACCCAGCCCCATAGCGATCGTAGTGGTCAATACAATACCGTGCAATTCCGATGGCTGAGTTGGAGGAAACTTAAGTGCCACGCCGACCAGGAACAGCAGGTTCAGAAGACAGATCCCCAGGATGATCCGGTAAGCCACGCGGGCACCGCGAGAGTCAGGTTTCCGGTCACTGCCCAGGCGGCGGTTCGGAAACGCGCCGATCGCTGCCACGGGGAGCATGGACAGGAAAACAAGGATGCAAACCAGCAACAATGCCATATGGAAACCGGGCGATTCGTACCAGTTCAGCTTTACAAGGGCGTATTGGGGCATTACATCGGTGAACATGTGAGTGATGCGTCCATGCTCATCTTCCCGAAAGACGATGGCAAATGGACCATCCACCTGGCGGAAGTAAAGCGGCTCCACCTCCACAAATCGCATCTCGACGCCCTTTATGGGAACAAGCAGCGTGCCGTCGCCTGTATCGCTGATTTCCAAAGTGAAAGAACCAAAGAGTCCCATGATTTTTTCGGGGGTGGTGGTGTTGCTGCTAGCTAAATGATAGAGG
>DATDAG010000359.1:0-6495 GCA_036525495.1 Anaerolineales bacterium | reverse complement strand
TTTTGTGGGCATGGACCGTTTCAATCAATGGTGTGACCTTGTGCCGGTCGAAAATACAACCCTGGGCTTGGACGAACACACCGGCATCATCATGGACTTTGAAAGCGGCATTTGTGAAGTGAGCGGTGTGAGTTCCGTGTCCATTGTGCGAGAATGTGATCCTGAGATCTATCCATCCGGCTCAAAATTCGAATTGCGGGAGATCGGTGACTTCAGCATTCCAGACCCGATCGAAAAAGATATTCCATCTCATGTCTGGGATATGGTCGTGAATGCACCTCCGCGTGAAAACGATAAACCATCGGAAGATGTCATTGCATTGGCAGAGAAACGGCTTGCCGCCCGTGCTGAAAAGAATTGGACAGAATCAGATATTTTACGCGACGAGATCGCGGCGCTTGGCTGGGCGGTGCAGGATTCCAAAGAAGGATATGTATTGGTAAAAACACAACTGTAATTTTATCGTCTTCGTTGAACCACGGAGACACGGAAGCACGGAGTCTCAAAACTCGGTGTCTCTGTGTTTTCGTGGTTTTATGTTTGGGATACAATTATTAATTAGACAAGGAGTGAATAATGCGGGCAGTGAACATCATCATCAAAAAACGCGAAAAACTCGAACTTTCTCGTGAGGAGATCGAGTTCTTTATAAATGGTTTTACCTCGGGCGATATTCCCGATTATCAGGCGTCCGCTTTTGCGATGGCGGTCGTCCTCAATGGGATGTCTGCACAGGAAACGACTAACCTGACTCTTGCCATGGCACACTCCGGTCAAATGCTGGATTTGAGCGATGTGGTTGATCTGGCAGTAGATAAACACTCCTCCGGCGGTGTTGGGGATAAGACGAGTCTGACTGTCCTTCCAGTCGTAGTGGCGTGCGGATTGCCCGTTGGCAAAATGTCGGGGCGAGGGCTGGGGTTTAGCGGTGGTACGCTCGATAAATTGGAATCCATCCCCGGTTACCGGGTTGATCTTACAACTGAGGAATTCAAGAAGCAACTCAGGGAAAAAGGTGTGGTGCTCGCCGGTCAGTCACTTGACCTTGCCCCAGCGGACGGTAAACTTTATGCCCTGCGCGATGTAACCGGGACGGTTCCGTCCATCTCCTTGATTGCATCGTCCATTATGTGCAAGAAACTTGCGGCGGGTGCGCAGGCAATTGTGCTGGATGTGAAGACAGGCCTGGGCGCGTTCATGGAGACCCTCGACGAAGCGCGTGTGCTCGCAAACCTTATGGTAGATATCGGCAAACTGGCGGGACGTGAAGTTGTGTCTTTGCTTTCGGATATGAATCAGCCGCTCGGGTATACCGTTGGCAACTCACTGGAGCTTGTCGAAGCGATTGAAACTCTCAAAGGCGGCGGACCGGATGATTTCCGTGAGCACTGTCTGCATGTTTGCGCGCATATGCTCGTACTTGGAAAACGCGCAAGGGATTTGGGCGAAGCCCGTTCGATGGCGGAAAAGTCCGTTAAAGATGGCTCGGCGTACGAGAAATTCCGGGTGTTGGTCCAGGCGCAGGGCGGGGATGTCTCATACGTAGACGATACATCCAGGTTCCCGCGCGCGAAATTTATCAAGGTGGTGGAGGCTCCTCGAAGCGGGAACATTTCCCAGATCCATGCGAGAATCGTGGGTGAGGCGGCGGTAACGCTGGGTGCGGGCCGGGCGAAGAAATCCGATCCGATTGATCACGCAGTAGGCATCGCCATCCACAAAAAGGTTGGGGATAAGGTGGAAATGGGTGAAGCGTTGTTCACCATTCATGCAAATCACGAATCCAAACTTGCCGAGGTGCGCGACGCGGTGCTTAAGGCACATTCTTTCAGTGATTCTGATGTAACTCCGTTGCCGCTGTTTTACACTTAAAAAGGTGCGTTATAATAGCGGATAGGAGCAAAGCGATTCATGGCAAAAGTTTCACTTCGGGCGTATAACCGAGAGATCGAGGCAATGATCGACGGTGGTCATTTGGATGAGGCGGTTGCACATTGCCAGCATATCCTGAAGACATTCCCCAAACATCTTGAAACCTATCGCCTTTTGGGAAAGGCATACCTGGAAGCCAAAAGCCATAGTGAGGCGGTGGACATTTTCTCGCGCGTGCTGGCGGCGGAACCGAATGATTTTGTCGCACATGTGGGCATGAGCATCATCCGTGATGAGCAGAGCAAGCTCGATGATGCCATTTGGCACATGGAGCGCGCATTTGAAGTGCAGTCTGCCAACCCCGCCATCCAGGGCGAATTGCAGAGGTTATACGGGCGTCGTGACGGCGTCCAGCCCCCGCGCATCCGCATGACGCGCGGCGCGCTGGCGCATATGTATATGCGCGGCGAATTGTATCCGCAGGCGATCTCAGAAACCAAGGGCGTGCTTGAAGAGGATCAGGGTCGTATCGATATGCAGGTTTTGCGCGCAAAGGCATTTTACCGGAGCGGACAAAAGAACGATGCGGCAGACGCCGCTTCCACGGCTTTGAAGCGTTATCCGTATTGCCTTGATGCCAACCTTGTGCTGGCTGAGATACTAAGCAACGACCGCCCCGAAAGTGCACAGGCTTATCGTCAGCGAGTGATCGAATTGGACCCGTATGCCGCCCAAGCGGTGGATAACATGTTCCACGCCAGCCAGGTCAGCGACGCGGCGGTTTCCATCGAATACCTGGAATGGAATGGTCAGCCGGTGGGTATGTCGGCAGATTGGAGTTCGACGCAAGCCATCGGATTGGAAAGCGGTCTGAGCGATCAGCAACCGGAATGGATGAAATCTTCGCCTCCCGACGATGCGCCTCCCTCCATCCCCGCATTTGTTTCCGAACAAGATGCATCTTCCACCTCCGCGCAACCTGCAGACGACATCCCGGACTTTCTGCGCGCGGCTGGCTGGGGTGAATCAACCGGCGCATTTGATGAGAGCAAATCGTCAGCGATGTTCGATGATGAATCTGCGCCGGCGGCAGAGCCCCTTGCACAGGGAGACCTTCCCGATTGGGTCAAAGCAATGGCTCCGCAAGAGACTTCCCAGCCTGCTGCCGAAGAGCAGGAGGAGGAATTGCCGGATTGGATCAACAAGATCGGCACAGGCGAACTCCCTGTACCGTCTGCTGAATCGTCTTCAGAAGATCAATCCGATTGGTTGAGCGGGTTGGACGAGCCTTCTGATTCTCAACCCTCGGACGATCAACCTGACTGGATGAAGAGCATTGGCGAGGAAGAGAAACCCGCTCCAGTGACCGACGACCAACCGGACTGGATGAAGGATTTTGGTGAGGAAGAACAACCGGCTTCTGCCTCCGAAGATCAGCCTGATTGGATGAAGATGCTCGGTGATGAAACAGAACCTGCTGTTTCATCACAGCCATCCAATGGCTTTGATCTTCCTGATGAATTGGAACCCGAAGAACCTGCACCATCTCCAACCTCAACAGCCACAATTGACACTGGCAGTCTCGGGACAAGCGAAGAGGAACGCGACGATTCTTTTGCGTGGCTTGAGAACCTCGCCGCGAAACAAGGCGCAACAGAAGGTTTGTTGACCAAACCAGAAGAACGCCTTGATGACGAACCCGATTGGATCAAACAGGCAAAAGGCATGAGTCAAGCGGTAAGCCAGCCGCCAGCCGAAGAAAAACCTCCCGTTCAACAGCCTCCCATAGAGACGCCGCAACCTGCACCGGCTCCCCAGCCACCTGTGAATGTTGAAGATCTCGGCAAGAGCGGGCAGGAAATTGACGATGCACTGGCATGGTTCGAAAGCCTCGCCGCGAAGCAGGGCGCGACCGAAGGATTATTGACCAAACCTGAAGAGCGTTTGGAACAAGAACCCGAATGGGTTAAGCAGGCGAAGAAGTCGAAAGAAACCCCCCCCCGAACCATCAATGGAAGGACCGGTTACAACTGAGGCTGAACCTGCGATCCCGGCAGAGGGATCCGCTTCGGTGGATGATGTGTCTTCGTGGCTCAAGGGTTTGGATGAAGAGGAAGTAGGGCAGGAACCTGCCCCTGTCACGGAAGATGATTCTACTGCATGGCTGAAGTCTTTGGAGGAGCCTGAGTCAGAGGCGATCACTTCCTCGTCAGTCGATGATGATGAACTGCACGGATGGATGCAAGATGTCAGTGATGAACCGGTTGTCCCTGCGGAAGACGCGGAGGCTTCCTTTGAGTCTCCTGTTCCTGTGCAGGAATCCAAATCTGAAGGTGTAACCGATTGGTTGAGCAGTCTGGAAGAGGAAGAACAACCTCCGGCAGTTACCCCATCGGATGACCTGCCTGCCTGGATGCGCGACGATACCGGTGAAGTAGTTGCAGAGCCGACGAAGATCGAGCCGACCCGCGCAACTGACTGGACGCCTGTGGATGATAAGAATAAGGAAGCGGAAGCGGTACAGCCGCCTCCATCCCCCCAGCAACCTGCTCCTGAACCCGAACCTAAACCAAAACCCGCACCAAAGGCAAAGAAACCCGCGCCCAAACAGGAAGAGGTCAAACCGGCGACACCTCCTGAACCTTATAAGGAACCTGTCACACGAAGAGGAACTGGAATGTTGACCATGCCCGTCGACCCGATACTGGGGTCTGCGCGCGCCGAACTCTCGCGAAGTAACATCCCCGGCGCGCTGGAAACATATGCAAAACTGATCAAAAAAGGACGCTTCCTCGAAGAAGTGATCTTCGACCTGCGCGAAGCGTTATACCGCTATCCTGTGGAAGTAAGCATCTGGCAGTCGCTTGGCGATGCGTATATGCGCGCCAACCAATTGCAGGACGCGCTGGACGCGTATACCAAAGCGGAAGAATTATTGAGATAATTCTACATAATCACAAAGGACACAGGTTCACGAAGGAAAAATCCTTTGTGCGCATCGTGTCCTTCGTGTTTAAATATTTGAAAAAAATTGGAGGAATTTGTGGAAAGATCGCTCGTATTAGTGAAACCCGACGGGGTACAGCGCGGTTTGATCGGTGAAGTGATTGCCCGTTTTGAAAGCCGTGGATTGCGCCTTGTTGGCGCAAAGTTCATGCAGGTCAGCCAGGAGATGGCAAAGGCACATTATGCCGAACATGAAGGCAAGCCGTTCTATGATGGTTTGATCTCATATATTACTTCTGCGCCGGTGATGGCAATGGTATGGGAAGGTCCCAATGCTGTTGCGGCGATCCGCCAGACGGTTGGCTCGACCAAGCCCATCGAATCTGCTCCCGGTACCATCCGTCATGACTTTGCCCTCGAAGTGGGACGCAACCTCATCCATGCCTCTGATAAGCCTGAAACAGGCGTACGCGAAGTGGCACTCTGGTTCAAACAGGTAGAACTGGTGGAATGGAAGCGCGAAGTGGATCGTTGGGTGTTTGAGAAGTAGTCAGTAAAAAGTAGAAAGCGAGACGCCGAACGTCCGGCAGAGATGCGGGGCGTTTTGTTTTAAGGGGGTTGAAGTTTCCTTTGTGTCACCAGATACAACCCCAGGACCACAAGCGGAATCCAGAAAAACCACACGTCACTGGGCGTGAAGGTTCGGAGAATATAGGCGGTTAAATTGCCAAGGATCAATACTGTGATAACCATCCTTGATATCGTCTGCGGCAACTTTTCGTTCACTGCCCAGGACAGAAGACTCAGGATGGGAAAGATCAGCATCACCTGGTCATAACTCCAGCCGATGGGGGAGACGATCAGTCCCAGTGTGACGGATAAGTCAATGAATGTGCGGTGGTCCCAGTTTTGTCCGCGCTGCCACCACCAAATAATGCCTGCAGCCAATGTGATCAGCCACAACAGTTTTCCAAACGAATATTCTCCGATCAGCACGAGCAGACCGTTGACAGTTGGCGTTTCCCTGACAGTGCTTATGCCGGATGTGACCACGGTCCAGAAACTTTGTATCCATGGCGGATAGAACGCGAAAAGGATGATGAGGCAAAATCCCATCGCCATAAAAAAACCGATCAGAGTTTTCCATTCCTTTTTGCGGAACAGGTCAAGAAACAAGATCGGAAGTGTAACGATGACAAGGTGCGGTTTGATCGTTGTGAGCACGAGGCTTGCCCCCGCAAGATATTGTTTTTTTGATTTGCTTAGCGAGAGAAACAATGCCAGCCCCAGTACTTCAAGCGAGTTGATCTGCCCAAAGATCAGCGAAATGAGCGTGAGCTCGAAACTGAACACAGCAATTAATGGGATCCATACGCGTTTGCCCGTTTGCCCCCAGATCAGTATGGTGCTGCAAAAGAAGATCACTACGTTCAGTATGAGCCAGTAATAGACGGCTCTTGTGAAGGGGATCAGCGTAAATGGTAATAAAAACACATTCCCAATGGGCGAGAACCAGGCGTACTGTGTATCTGATCTGGTGCGATTCGCAAGGGTTCGTTGCACATCTCCCAACGCGTCATAGTCGGAGTAGTCCTGTCCGTGGGCGAAGAGGTACGAAGAACCCCAGTATGCCTGCAGGTCCAAGTCGCCTGCACCGGACGGCAGTGTGACGGGGAA
>DATDAG010000358.1:0-2929 GCA_036525495.1 Anaerolineales bacterium | reverse complement strand
ACTGCGACTGTCAAATGATTGTTATTCTTGTATATGGTTTAGGCTCAGAACCTCTCACGTTAATATTATATGGAAACGATGGTCAAAACCACATTACCGTTATAAATCCCGAAAGAAAAAAAACAGACAATAAACTCGATGGAGTTGTTCGTAAAGCATTAGCTCTAGAAAATATTGAACAAATCTAAGCCCAAAATCTATTGGTTTAGCAATAAATGACTGAACCTATCGATTAGGTATATTTACCTAAAGAACAATAAGTGAGACGGCTCTTCTGGAGTAATGAAGAAATATTTATACTCGAGTTACCAGAAAAAAAGATGTATGAATTTTTCGAAAATTAATTGAGGAGACTGATAATGTCAAAACCAAACCTAGAACTTAGCCTGCCAATTGAAGGCATGACCTGTGCCTCGTGTGTTTCGAAAATCGAGAAATCCCTGAATGGATTACCAGCCGTGTCCAAGGCTAACGTTAACCTGGCCACCGAGCGTGCTCAAGTGAGGCTGTCCAATCCAGAGGTTAGCACTCAGGAATTGGTCAATGCCGTCCGTAACGTTGGATATGATGTTTCAAGCCAAACGATTACACTGCCAATCGGGGGAATGACCTGTGCATCATGTACTGCGACAGTTCAGGCAGCATTAGCTAAAGTGAAGGGCGTATTAAGTGCTTCTGTCAATTTAGCTACCGAAAAAGCCACCGTAACCTATATTCCTGGTGTTTCTGGATTTGAAGATTTCAAAAAAGCCGTAGATGCAACTGGATACACCTTGCTGGACCTTTCCGAAGCCAACGAAGGCGAGGACCAAGCAGATCAGGAAGAACGCAAAATGCAAGATGCGCGTTTCCGGATGTGGACCGCCTGGGCCTTCACCGTTCCAATCATCTTATGGATGTTCCTGGAAATGTTCTTTGGCATCATGTGGCCCAATGCAACGATCTTCAATTTAGGAATGATCTTGTTGTCGGTCCCGGTTCTGTTTTGGGTTGGTATCAAAACATATAAGGGTGCCTGGGCTGCCATCACACACCGGCATGCAAACATGGATACCTTGATCGCGCTTGGAACAGGTGTTTCTTTGCTCACTGGGCCAGCGTTTTTCTTCTTCCCTATCGCAAATTATGCAGGGGTCGCAGCTATGATCATGGCCTTCCATTTGACCGGACGCTACGTTGAAGAAAGTGCCAAGGGTCGCGCTTCACAAGCTATCCGCAAACTTTTGGAATTAGGAGCGAAAACCGCCCGGATCTTGCGCGATGGGCAGGAAGTAGAAATTCCTGTTGAAGACGTACAGGTGGGTGAATTAATGATCATCCGCCCGGGAGAAAAGATCCCCACCGATGGTGTGATTGTAGAAGGGCAGAGTGCTATTGACGAATCAATGGCTACCGGAGAATCCATGCCGGTCAACAAGGTTTCGGGGGATGAGGTTATCGGCGCAACCGTCAACCAGGAAGGCTTGCTAAAGGTAAAAGCCACAAAAATTGGGAAAGATACTTTCCTATCCCAGGTGATCAAATTGGTAGAGGAGTGCCAGGGTTCTAAGGTACCCATCCAGGAGTTTGCCGACAGGGTAACCGGAATCTTTGTGCCGATCGTAATCGGCATTGCTGCACTCACAATTTTCGCCTGGATTCTGTTACCCACGGTCATGCAACCCCTGGTGTCTGCAGGCACGTTTCTTCCATGGGTCAATCCAAATCTTGGGATCTTGACTTTGGCGATAGTTTCCATGGTGGCGGTGTTGGTCATCGCCTGCCCATGCGCGCTTGGTCTGGCCACGCCAACGGCGTTGATGGTCGGCAGTGGTATCGGGGCTGAAAATGGAATTCTGATCCGTTCTGGAGAAGCGATTCAAACCTTCAAGGACATCAAGGTGGTTATCTTTGACAAGACTGGCACCATCACCAAAGGCAAGCCCGAAACAACCGACATCATTGTTGCCCAGGGGTGGGACAAGAACTCGCTCTTAGAGTACACAGCCTCTGCAGAACTCGGCAGCGAACATCCTTTGGGCCGTGCAATTGTGGAAAAAGCGAAGGCATTGAATTTGGATGTAAATTCACCGCAAGATTTCCAGGCCGTTCGCGGGAAAGGTGTTTCCGCCGTTGTGAAAGGCAAACAGGTATTGGTTGGTACCCGAAGATTAATGCAAGAATATCAGGTTGACTCCAAGCCACTTGAGAGTGAAATGGTCCGGCTTGAAGGAGAAGCGAAAACTGCCATGCTTGTCTCAATAGATGGACAGCTTTCAGGTTTGGTAGCTGTGGCAGATTCTCTCAAGGAGGATTCGGCAGCCGCAATCAATGCTTTGCATGAAAAGGGTATCCAGACTGCCATGATCACGGGAGACAACCAGCGCACCGCTGATGCAATTGCCAGCAAGGTAGGCATAGATTATGTCCTGGCAGAAGTCCTTCCTGAAGGAAAGGTTAATGAAGTTCAAAAAATGCAAAGCCAGTATGGGCTGGTTGCCTTTGTTGGAGATGGAATAAACGATGCTCCAGCCCTGACTCAGGCTAACGTAGGCGTAGCTATCGGAACCGGTACGGACATCGCTATTGAAGCCAGCGACGTAACCCTGGTCAGAGGTGAGCTTACCGGCGTGGTCGAGGCGATCAATCTCAGTCAGGCCACCTTTCGCACGATCAAGCAGAACCTGTTCTGGGCTTTCATTTACAACGTAGCTATGATCCCTCTGGCTGTGATCGGTTGGATGCATCCTGTCCTGGCCGAGATCGCGATGGCGACCTCCTCCATCACAGTAGTTGGGAATGCAAACAGGCTGCGAAAATATGACATCAGACCCGATTACCTGCGCCGAAAAGATACCCAGGAGCAAGAGTTCGAAGTACGTCAACCTAAGCAGGCTCAAGCTAATGTTTGAAATTGCTTTCATAGCAACCGCATCTGCATTCAACGGTA
>DATDAG010000357.1:0-2228 GCA_036525495.1 Anaerolineales bacterium | reverse complement strand
CACCGACCGCGCAGACCATGCCTTATCCCTGTTCGATGAATTGGGATTCTGGGTTAAATCGCCTCGATATCATTTTGCGGAGCCGAATCCGCTGTTCTACGAACAAGCCGCGTGGGGTATTGCCACTCGTCGCGAGCGTCTGCAGGCGCTGATCGCTTTATCTGAATATCATCTGCCGTTTGCGAAAAAACCTGAAACGCCGCCTGTCTTTGTGACCTCTGTCCGTTCGTTGATGACGCGCACATTGCCGCGACGGGATTTTCTCAAAGCGTGTAAAAAGCAGTCTGTGAATCAATCCGTTCAACCTGATGTGTTGACTCGCAGTTGGGCAGAGATCGGATACCAACGTGTCAACACTGTGCTGGAGCCTGGTCAGTTCTCAAAGCGCGGCGGCATTATGGACATTTGGACTCCCGCCGAGAATCTTCCTGTCCGTCTGGATTTCTTTGGGGACGAGATAGAAACCATCCGACAGTTCGACCCTGCCTCGCAGAGAACAGTTGAAAAGCTCGAATCGATTCTTGTCACACCTGCGCGGGAATACGTTGCGTCAAGCGATCAGGAAGCAGAACTCTCTGAATTTCATATTCCGTTGTTGCATCAACAACCTGCCAGCCTGCTCGATTACCTTCCGCAGAAGACGATCGTATTGATCGACGACCTGTCAATTGTGGAGGGGATGGCGGCCGAGGTGGAGGAGCAGGCGGTTCGATTTAGAAAAGAAAGCATTGAGGAGGAAATCCTTTCGCCTGATTTTCCATTGCCGTATGTCCCATGGTCTGAGTTGCATGATGTGTTGCATGGGAAAGCTACTCTCGAGTTGGGGTATTCGTCCGCAGTGACTAGTGAACAGCCACCAGTGGACAGTGGATTGGCTGGGTGTTTCGGTCATGATGAAAGGTTCGGGGGGAGGCTAAAACCGTTTGTCGAGTATGCAGGCTCGACTGTAGAAAGAGGCGAGGAACTTGTAATCGTATCTCGACAATCTCCGCGCTTGCAGGAGATGTGGTTGGAAAGTCGAGATGACAGCGAATCGATCAGCGGTCAATCGTCTGCTATCGAGTTTATCGAGTCGTCCTTGTCAGAAGGTTTTGTGATTGGAAACCTTCATCTCATCACCGACTCTGAAATCTTCGGTTGGGAACGTCCTCAACCACGAACGCGGGCGCGACCTGCGGCTGAAACACCTGAATCCATTTACGCTGATTTACAGGCAAGCGATTACGTGGTGCACATCGATCACGGCGTGGGGAAGTTTGGCGGATTAGTGCAGCGCGAGTTGGATGGTCATGTGCGCGAGTTCTTGGCGGTGGAGTATAACGGGGGCGGGCAATTGTTCGTGCCCGTGCATCAAGCGGATCGGCTGACGCGTTATGTAGGCGCGGAGGGGGCGGTGCCTGCATTGGATCGTTTGGGTGGGCAGGAGTGGCACGAGAAGAAGGGGCGCGTGAAGCAGGCAGTGTTGGAAGTGGCGCAGGACATGCTCGATTTATACGCGCGGCGCAATGTGGTGCAGGGGTATGCTTTCAAGGCGGATACCGCGTGGCAAAAAGAATTGGAAGATTCGTTTCCCTATGTGGAAACCGAAGATCAAGTGCGCGCGTTGAATGACATCAAGCGCGACATGGAAATCCCTCGCCCGATGGATCGTTTGTTGTGCGGTGACGTTGGATACGGCAAAACAGAAGTGGCGTTGCGTGCCGCGTTCAAAGCCGTGATGGATGGCAAACAAGTTGCAATATTGGTTCCGACAACGGTTTTGGCACAGCAGCATTACGAAACTTTCTTGCAACGGCTTGCCGCGTTCCCCGTGAAGGTCGAGATGCTTTCACGCTTCCGCACGTCGCGCGAGCAATCAAACATTGTACATGGACTCGCCATCGGCGAGATCGATATTGTTGTAGGCACGCATCGTTTGATCTCTGGCGATGTGCAGTTCAAAGAGTTGGGTCTTGTTATCATCGATGAAGAGCAGCGTTTCGGGGTGACCCACAAGGAACATCTGAAAAAACTCCGTACCGAGGTGGATGTGCTCACGCTCACTGCCACGCCCATCCCGCGCACGCTGTACATGGCGCTCACAGGTGTGCGCGATATTTCCAACCTCAACACGCCGCCAGAGGAGCGCCTGCCCATCGTCACGCATGTTGGTCCGTATTCGCCGAAACTCGTCCGTCAGGCGATCCTGCGCGAACTCGAACGCGGCGGTCAAATTTTTTTTGTACATA
>DATDAG010000356.1:0-6390 GCA_036525495.1 Anaerolineales bacterium | reverse complement strand
GCCAGCAGGTACACTGTTCCCTGACCGAGCCATGCCGCCACAAGGATCGCGCCGAACAGATACCACAAGCGGAAGACCAGAGCGTTCCAACCGAACGAGCCGTAATAGAACTCGCAGAACCCGCCGATACCGTAGAAGATCAAACCGATCCCCCACACGACAAGATATGTGTTTTTGCGTTCAGCATAACGCTTGAGCACAATAAATGCGAACACGAACGAAATGATGCTCGATGCCAAAGGCACGATAGTATTAAGCATGTGAACCTCCGATTTAAAAAATTACACTGCAGCTAATAGGTCAAAGCCACAACGATGGTTATCACCAGCAGGATCGCAACAACTATTCCTATCGTCCATAACGCGATGGGAATAAGCCTCTCGTAAACAGGTGGGTACACGCGGGGCGATTTAGACTTTTCCATTTGAATGTTTCTCCAGCGTTCGATAGGTATCCAATAAACTGATCAGAATCTCATCAGTGAAAGTGTGCATCTTCGTATACATCTCAGTCGCCTGCTTTGTCGGCACGTGCGCCTCGCTGTATACCTTGATGACCGACTCAATCAACGTATCGCGGAAGAACAGGAATGCCTTCGCGGCATCCACATAACTGAGGTTGTAGCGTCTCGCCCGCGAGGCATACTCGTAGCCGATGGCATAGGCTTCGCTTTCGGCTTCCTCCCCATTCGTCGAAACGTACGTCATCAACCCTTGAAACAACGACCGTGCGCTCATGCGATATTGGGTTCTTGCGTCCTCATCCAATTTTTGATACCAGGATTCCGCTTCGAGACGCCCTTCGGAAATCTGCATGCGGACGTTCTTCACGACCTCATTCATCATCCCCTCGGGTTCAAGCGATTCATTCCTGGACTTTGAATTTGTCTCCGCCCAAAGGAGCAGTTCACTACGCTTGTAGCGGCGATGTCCCCCCTGCGTCTTGTGGACGGGTAAGACTCCCCTGTCCGACCAAAGCCTGACGGTGCTCGGATGCACTCCAAGCAGTTTTGCCGCGTTACTGAGGGTAAGCCAATCGTCTGTCATAATTCATCCATGTCACTCTGAAGGAGCGATAGCGACCAAAGAGTCTCGCAGAATGTGTAAGAGATTCTTCGCCGCTTCGCGGTTCAGAATGACAAATAAAGAGTTTAATCCGCAACCACAGCGACCTTATCGACAAAGGCTGGTTCATGCGCCTTCTTTTGGAATGCACCAACGTCAATACGATACAACATGACTGCAGCAACGAACAGCATCATCGCTTCGATGCCAAAGACGATCAGATATCCGCTCAGTGGATCGCCCGTGAACTGCGTGGCGAGGTCTGCAACCACGCCCGCCATGAGCAGACCCACCAGACGGGAGAGCCCATTCGAGAAACCCCACGCGCCGATGTAGAGACCGATCTTCTCAGGAATGGTCAGATCAAACATGAGCGAGAGATTCGCAATCGTGGAGAGACCCGTGCCAAGTCCAAGTAAAGTGATGCCGATGTAGAACAGGGACAGGCTCGCAGTAACACCACTGATAACGATTATGATAAACCCAATCAACGCGCTGAGATTGCCCATCTGTGCGACATATTTCTTTTTGATGCGACCATCGAGAAGGCCAGCGATAATAAAAGCTACAAGAGTAAACCCCTTAAAAATGGCTTCAATGCGCGTCGTCTGTCCGACAGACATGCCGAATGCCTGGGCGCCAAAGGGTTCGAGCAACACATCCTGTCCCAGCAGGGCAGCAAGGAGTAACAAAAGATAAATGAAGAATATTCTTGCCACAGGATTGGCAGTTATGGCAGATGTCATCTCTTTGACGGTATGCGTGTCCGCTTTTGCTGGTGAGGAGGAAAGATTGACGTGCGGCTCCAGTTTGAAGAGACCGAGCAACCCCAAGGTCAGGGCTGAGGCGGCAACGATGAGGAAGGCGCGGGTCAAGGTTTCGGGAACATACGTCGGCACCATGAGACTCAATGAAATCGAAGTCGTTATCAGACCAATTACCATGATTGTGAACATAGTTGCTAATGTTTTGCCATGTTCATCCTTGCCTGAGAGTTCAGACGCAAGCGAAAGGTAACACACAGCGGAGAGGTTGTATCCCATACCCCATGCACCAAATGCGAAAACGCCGACAATGATACCAAGCGTGCTATTTTCGCTGATGAGCACGGCAACCTGTGGTGAAACAGCAACGCCTGTTACGCACAGAATTAGTCCGGCAAGAATGTATGGCGAACGGCGATACCCGAAGATCGGGTTTCGATCCGAGAAGGAACCGATGGCAACCTGGATCGGGGATAGCAGGTAAGGGAAAATGGCGAGAAGCGTGAAAAGGGTTCTGGAAATGCCTAGGTCAAAGATCATGACTCGGTTGAGCATACCGTTGATCGGCAAGAGGGTCATCGCGACGGCAGTGTGAATGAGGGCAAGTTGGAGGCGTTTACGGATCATTATTATTTTCCCGTCATTACGAGCGACTGTAAGGAGCGAAGCAATATCCAACACGACGATGGGATTGCTTCGTCGGGCTTGGTCTCGATACGCCCTACCGGCTACCCGACCACCAGCCCTCCTCGCAATGACGAAATTAGGTATAAACACAGCAAGGGCGTTGGTACGCCGTCACCTCTGATAGTCCATATTGTAGGCGTAAATTTACATAAGACAATGTAGATTTACGTAGAATTCTACTAGAGTTTTGTGAGCAGGAACAGAAGGACAGAATGTACTCCCAAGCATAAATAAATTTGGATTTATTTGGTCTTATTCACGGAACCGCGTAGTATAATTTCCGCTTGACTATATTGGAGATTGAAAAACAAATATGACCGTCAGCCCCGCCATGCGGCGATATGCCGCCGAAATATACCGATTACAACAGGATCACGAACAGGTTCCGCTTTCCCTTTTAACTTCGCAGGTGGATGCCTCTGCCCAGGCAATTTCTACGATGGTGAAACGTCTCAACAAAAGCGGACACCTGATTCACGAACCCTATCGCGGGGTGCGTCTGACAACTTCCGGCGAGAAGATCGCCATGCCCGCCCTACGCCGTCATCGCCTGACAGAAGTGTTCCTCGTCAAAGTGATGAAATATGACTGGGCATCTGCCCACATGTTGTCGGATACGTTCGAGCGCGGCGTGAACGACGAACTCGAAGACCGCATGGACGAACTCGCTGGCTATCCCACGCGCTGTCCGCATGGCGAGCCGATTCCGACCAGGGAGGGTGTCATGCCCGTTCTGAAGGATGAGTCATTGGTGGATGTGCCCTCGGGTTCCGATTGCATTGTCAGCCGTGTGCGTACTCACGACATGGACAAACTTCACTATATCGCGGAGATCGGGCTTGTGCCGGGAACTCCCTTTCACCTATTGAGTTGCGCTCCGTTCAAGGGACCACTCCGCCTTGAGATGAAGCCGCACGACCACATCATCGGGTATGAGTTGTCCCAGTCCCTTTGGGTGGAGGTGACAAAAAGGGGCGAGGGGAATAAGCTCCCGCCGTTGACATAAAACGCGACGATCAAGTAGTTGTATCAAACGTCCTGAAGGCTGAAAACCTTTGGGACGTTTTGCAATTATCGGGGCGGAAAGAAGCGGGGTACTTCCTTCCATTGAGAATGTGACATAAGTCATTGTGCAGAATCGGGGGAGAGTGAAATAATAAGGTCAACCATAACATTTTACGAAGGGTTGCCTTATGTCCGTCACGCAGTTGAGTGAAAGCACGGAAATGTATTTGAAAGCGATGGCTGAATTGGGCGATCGCGACATTGCGATTGCGCGCCTTGCCGAGCGGCTGGGCGTGACGAACGTCTCTGCAAACGAGATGATGCGACGGCTTGGCGATCAGGGGCTTGTGAAGCACACGCCGTACAAGGGTGTGACACTTACGAAGAATGGGCGCTATGCGGCGTCAAACGTCCTTCGGCGGCAGAGGCTGTGGGAAGTTTTTTTGTTTGAGCATTTGAATATCGAGTGGGCAAAGATATATGAACTTGCCTGCTCCCTCGAACATGCGACCGCACCGGAAGTGACCGAAGCACTGGCTGGTTTTCTCGGGAACCCCAAGACCTGTCCGCGCGGCAACCCGATCCCCGACGAGAATGGAATGTTCACGCCCTTGAATGGAGTCCCATTGAATAAAGCCGCGGTGGGTCAAACGGTGACCACCCTGGCAGTGAACGCTACCGCAACCGACGTACTCAAGTATTTGCAGGAACGGAATATTCTGCCGGGGCGCGAGATAAAGATATTGGAAGCTGCGCCTCTGGAAGGTCCGCTCACGTTGCGGGTGGACGGGAAAGAGGTCGCGCTGGGTCTGTCGCTGGCGGAGTTTGTGATCGTGGAATAAAGGCAAATCGGTGGTTTCGATACGTCCTTCGACTTCGCTACGCTTCGCTCAGGACTACTCAACCGCCAAGGCAATTTTGAAAAGGAACTGCATGTCCGAATCAACTCAACTACATTTGCTTCGCCCCGGTCAACGGGCGAAAATCACAAAGATCAATGGAGCGAGCGCGTTGCGCAGGCGGTTCGTTGAAATGGGAATCGTCAAAGGCGAGACCATTTTGATCGAACGTCATGCCCCGCTCGGCGATCCTGTGGAATATTTCATCAAAGGCTATCACCTAGCCCTGCGGAAAGAGGAAGCGGCACATATCGAAGTGTCGCTCCTCGGAGTTGAAAATGGCTGATCTGACCATTGCACTGGCGGGAAATCCCAACGCAGGCAAGACCACGATCTTCAACGCGTTGACGGGTCTGCATCAACACACAGGTAACTGGCCCGGCAAGACGGTTGAAAAGAAGGATGGCGAGATCAAACACAACGGCAGGAAAATCAACATCGTAGACCTGCCTGGCACGTATAGTCTCACCGCCTATTCACCTGAAGAGATCATCGCACGCGATTACATCATCGAAGAACGCCCGGATGTGGTCATCAATGTCATTGACGCAACAAATCTCGAACGCAACCTGTATCTCACTGTGCAGATCCTGGAACTGGATGTGCCTGTCATCCTTGCACTCAACATGACCGACGATCTAGATAAGAACGGGGCAAAGATCAACATCGATCTTTTATCGCAATTGCTTTGGGATATCCCTGTTGTGCAAACAGCGGCGAATAAAGGCAAAGGCATTTCCGATCTCATCAACAAAGCCGTGCGCCTGGCGAGGAATAACTAACCACTGAGTTCATTTTTCCTCCGCGACTCAGTGGGTTAGGCTTATCGAGAACACCATGACAATTACAACAAAAACATTATTCAAACTGGATTATGGCGGCAAGATCGAGCGCGAGATCGAAAAACTCATTGCGCTGTTCGATGAAATCCAATTCGATACAGGTCGTTACCCCAAACGCTGGCTTGCGCTCAAACTGCTCGAAGCCGATGCGGAGATCCTCAACCGTGTTCGGAGCATGCCGAATGGAGAGCTGGTCATCGCGCTCGCCAGACAAGGCGCGAACCATGTCACATCCATGCTCGGCGACGACTTCGACCTGCTCATCGCGGACCGCCGCTACGGATACATCAACCGCATCGTGCGCCAATCGTTCCACCGCCCGCACCTCGACCGCATCACTCTCACCGACCGCATAGACGATATCGTCACGCACAAGTGGCTTGGTCTGCCCGTTTTCTTCGCGATGATGTATGTTATCTTCCGACTCGTGATCGACGTCTCATCTCCCTTTCTAGATTGGACGGACGCTGTCATCAACGGTCCCATCGCCAACTGGCTGCGCTTCATGCTGGACCTGATAACTGCTCCAGCATGGATTCATTCCCTCGTCATTGACGGGATCGTCGCCGGGGTCGGAGGCGTGCTGGTCTTTGTCCCCGGGCTGTTAATCCTGTATTTTTTCCTCGCCCTGCTCGAAGACTCCGGCTATATGTCCCGCGCCGCCTTCGTCATGGACCGCTTTATGCGTGTCGTAGGCTTGCACGGAAAATCGTTCATCCCGATGATTCTTGGATTCGGTTGCGCCGTCCCCGCCATTTATGCCACGCGGACAATAGCCAGCCGCCGTGATCGTGTGCTCACAGCGTTGCTCGTCCCACTCATGTCGTGTTCGGCAAGATTACCCGTCTACGTGGTTTTTGGTTTGGCGTTCTTCGGCGTGCGCGCAGGGACAGTCATCTGGGCGATGTACGCGCTGGGTATCGTCGTTGCCATGCTGGCAGGGATGGTCTTCACACGCACGATCCTCAAGCCTGATGCCACATCCGCATTCGTGTTGGAATTGCCGCCATACCGTCAGCCTGCATTGAAGAGCGTCTTGATCCACATGTGGGAGAACACGCGCGAATTTGTCCGCAAGGCAGGGACGTTGATCCTCTTCGCGTCTGTGATAATGTGGTTTTTGCTCAAT
>DATDAG010000355.1:0-6935 GCA_036525495.1 Anaerolineales bacterium | reverse complement strand
TTCGTCAGCTGAGCCGATAAGCCCGGTAGATGGAGTAGCGTCTATATAAAATGGATTGAACCAATATTGTGTTCCATTTCGTTCCTTGATAAGTGGTTTCGTGTCCAGAAGGAATGGCAAAAGAGGAGTGTAAATACTTCCCATTGGATGTGAACCTGCCGCGGCCTTCCCGTACATTTGCGGGGTGTAGATGAATCCGGTATTAGTCATCCCAAGCGGTTTCAACACTTGACCTTGGATGTAATCTTCGTAACTCTGCCCGCTAACTGATTCAATGATCGCCCCCAATACCATGTATCCAAGATTGGAATAAGCTGCTTTGCTATCCGGCGCAAATTTGAGCTGATTGTATTGAGGTAGATGCTGTTGCAATAAATCTGTTTGGTTGTAGATTTCATCATGAAAGTGTACCCAGCCGATCATAGCAGGGATGGTGTCGGGCAGACCGGATGTGTGGCGTAGTACCTGCCTTATGGTTATCGGCGGAGCAGGCTTGCTATCTAACTCAACAATAAAGTAGGGCAAGTAGTCACTGACTGGGTCATCGATATCTAATATTTTGGCATCATGGAGTTGTAAGATTGCGATAGCTGTTGGTACTTTTGTCATTGACCACCAATGATAGACCGTATCAGTTGTTGCCGGTATTTCGGCGGGACCATCTGCAAAACCAAATGCTCGGTTATAAGCAATCTCCCCATATTTGATGACAGTGATCGATATGCCAGGTGGCTTATTTCTGGCAACTGATTGTTCAATGTAGCTTTCTATATCTTTTATTGAGGATGGGTTGGCAGAAAGACGAGGCTGAGCGGCAAGAATCAGAAGGACCAATACTCCAATTCCAAGAAGAAATACCAGCTTCATGATTCGCTCCAAATTTGTAGACCATGCAAATAGATATCGATGGAAAGCCGATTTGCAGATTCAAAGTCCGCTTCAAAGTCTTTTAGTTGATTGAGTTGCAAGGTTGCCATGCCATGGATCTGTGCCCACAACGTGTAAGCGATTTCCTCCACGTTGTATTTTTTTCTCAACTTAATGTTTTCACTTATTACCCAGTCTTTTACAGCATGATAAAGGACTCTGTAAGGTGAATTGGAAGGGATGGACTGTTGTTTGGATGTACGTCCCGAAGGCAAATTATTAAGCAGTATAAGAAAAGCTTGGTTTTCCAAAGAGAACCGAATATATTCCATGCAAATCTCGACCAATCGTTGCTGGTGGGGAATGGTTGATTGTATGTTTTCCAATCGTTCCAAAAGCAGATCATTATGATGGCCAAGAACGGCTTTGATAATAGCTGCTTTACTGTCAAACAATTTATATAATCCCGCCGGGCTATAGTCAGAGTGTTTTGCGATATCACGCAGGGAGATATTGTCAAAGCCTTTTGTGATAAGTAGCTGTGTAGCAACATCGAGAATATTGGCTTGATTTTTTGTCTTACGGCGTTGACGGGTGTTTTGACTCATTAAATGACCTCGTATATTTAGCGAACATTGTTTGCTAAATATACGCATGTTTTCTAAATTTGTCAAGAGTTAATTTATGGCAATCGTAGACAATGTCGGGAATAATATTGATAAAATCAGTTCTATGAATATTCGTCAGGCTGCTGTTACAGATTCCTTAACACTCTCCACCCTCTGCATGGACGTGCAAAAACTACACGCAAATGCCCACCCAACGATATTCAAAATACCCCACTCCGCGGATTTCGCCAAGGCATTCTTCGACAAGATGCTTGTCAATGACACATCTTTTATTTTTATCGCTGAAGAGAATGAGGAAGCGCTTGGTTATGTGTTCTGTAATCTGGTTGAGAAACCCGAAAATCCATTCCTCTTTACACGCCGCCATCTGATGATCGAGCAGATCTCCGTCCGACCGCAGGCACAGGGACGGGGTGTTGGCGCCTCCTTGATGAGACAAGTTGAAGCCACTGCTCGTGAACTAGGCGTTCTAAGGGTTCAATTGGGTTCCTGGGACTTTAATAGCAACGCCCATGGATTCTTCGAAAGACTCGGTTACGAAAAATGGCATTTTCAATTTTGGAGGATGTTGGATTAAATCAAAAAGTCCCGTTACAGGGACTTTTTTGTGGGCGATAATGGACTCGAACCATCGACCTTTGCGATGTCAACGCAACGCTCTAACCAACTGAGCTAACCGCCCGAAGGATTGACATTATAACGAGGGAGGCAAAAATTGACAATCCCTTGCGGTATAATCCCATCGCTATGGCTAGAAGAAAAGCGCCTGAAGACCTGTCCGTTGAGGAATTACGTCGTTTATTGATCGAGAAACGGCGCGGCGCACGACGTGAACGATTGGAACATTACAAACGAACTGGCCGCGTTGCAGATGTGGAACCCGAGTCCATTGCTCCAGTAGTGGATACGCTCGAGAGGTCCAGCGACCAGCCCCAGATCCAGGTTTCGATGCGCCGACGGGTGATGGATCGCCTCCTTTTATTTGTTGAAGTCCTGGCGGTGGTGGGACTCGTCGGAGTCCTCATCAGCGGTTTCGAAGTCCTGCGCGATTTGAATGATGAGGTCGCATCCGCATTTATTCAGGAAACATTCACGCCAACGCCGCTGGTAATGGCTGTGGTGCTTCCGTCCGGGCACACTCCACCTGATGCGCAGGGAAACACACGCCCGAACGATGCCGAGATACCAGAGCATTTGCGCCCGATGGTGCAGTCGCTGGCGAGCATTGCCATACCCACGCCCGCGCCCGATCAGGCGATCCGCATCCAGATCCCCGCATTGAATGTGGATGCGCCGATTGTACAGGGTGATGGATGGGAGCAGTTGAAGAAAGGCGTTGCCCAGCATATTGGCTCCGGGAACCCTGGGCAAAACGGGAACGTGGTGCTCTCGGCACACAACGATGTGTATGGCGAACTCTTCCGTCATTTGGACCGTCTTACACCGGGCGACCAGGTCATTGTTTATACGCAACAGCGGCAATATGTTTATGTTGTTGACCGTACTGCAATTGTTGAACCTACTGCTGTTGAGGTCATGGCGTCGACAGGCAGCCCAACGGCGACACTGATCTCTTGTTACCCATATCTTGTAAACGACCAGCGTATCGTTGTTTTTGCGCGGTTGCAAAATTAAATAATCATGTTATTTCGAGATCTACTTCGCAAGCCTCGCAATAACGAATTCAAAGGAGTATCAAATGGCAAGAAAAAATAAAGGCACCATCGTGACGGCTTCTTCATCGAGCCGCAATGACTTCAACCCCGATTACACATACGTCAAAAAGGATTTAACCCGCATTGGCACACTCGCCGGGTTCTTTATCGTCGTATTGATCGCCATCTCATTCTTTTTGAAATAGAGTGCAGGGCGACCTGGTAAGTCGCTCTACAGGAGTCGCTTATGCCCCGCATGTTTGTCCCCGGCCCCGTTGATGTTGCAGACGAAGTCCTGCAAGCGCAAACCGCGCCCATGCTTCCGCATCGAAGCAAGGAGTTCGAAGCCATCTATCGCCGCGCGTCTGAAAAGGCACAACAGCTTTTCTACACTCAATATCGCGTCTTCCTCACCGCATCCTCAGGGACGGGGTTGCAGGAAGCCGCCATCCGCAACTTTGTGGATAGGCGCGTGCTCTCTGTCGTCAACGGCGCGTTTGCGGATCGGTGGTACGATGTCGCCGCGTCGAATGGGAAGGATGCGGAGAAACTCGCGTTCGAGTGGGACACGCCCGCCTCTCCCGAACGGATAGCGGATACCGTCCGAAAAGGCGGATTCGAAGCCCTGACCGTTGTCCACAACGAAACTTCCACGGGGATGCAGAATCCTGTAAAAGAAATCGCGGAGGCAGTCCGTTCCGTCTCTCCTGATACTTTGATTTTCGTTGACGCAGTCTCATCGCTCGGCGGCGCCAAAATCGAAATGGATGCGTGGGGACTCGATATGGTTCTTACTTCCTCACAGAAATGTCTCGCGCTTCCTCCAGGCTTGGGGTTGGGAGCGGTCTCAGACCGAGCCATGGAAAAAGCAAGATCCGTGGAAAACCGCGGCTGGTACTTTGACCTCGTCCGCATGGAAAAGCACCGCCTGAAGGATTCGTCCCCCGCCACGCCAGCCATGTCCCTGATCTTCGCCCTCGATTTCCAACTCGGCCGCATCCTTGCAGAAGGGCTCGACAATCGCTTCGCCCGCCACTCCGCGATGGCAAAACGCGTGCAAGATTGGGCGGACGCGCACGACCTCTCGATGTATGCACCCGAAGGTTATCGCTCACAGACGGTTACAACGATCAAGAACGAACGCGGCATCAGCGTCTCTGATCTAAACGCCTTTCTCAAAGGACGCGAGATGCGCATTGCGGGCGGATACGGTCCCATCAAAGAGTCCACTTTCCGCATCGCGCATATGGGCGAGACCCAAATGGAAGACATCGAAAAATTGCTCGAAGCGACGGAAGAGTTTTTGAAGAAATAATATCGCAGGGCGGGGTCTCCCCGCCCTTTTGATTCATTCCTCCCCAATTATTATGGAACACGAAATCACCCTCACCACCCTGACCTACGGCGGCGACGCAATGGGACGTCTCGAAGATGGCCGCGCTGTCTTCGTCCCATTCGGATTGCCGGGGGAAAGAGTCCGTGTGAGGTTGGTGCAGGAAAAGAAGAATTTTGCACGCGGAGAAATCGTCGAGATTCTTGAATCATCACCCGATCGGATTACAGCCAAATGCAAGCACTTCTTCTCCCCTCTCCAACAGGGAGAAGGGGCAGGGGTGAGGGCATGTGGCGGTTGCCATTATCAGCATCTTTCTTATGACAAACAGCTTCAAGCAAAGACCGAAATATTAGCCGATCAACTAAAACGGATCGGCAGGATCGAAAACCCGCCTGTCAAACAGATGATCGCATGTACAGATCCCTGGAATTATCGCAATCATGTACAGTTTTCTTTAGCCATAGATGGGAAACTCGGTTTTCAAATGTCCGGTTCAAACAGAGTCATTCCGATCACTGAATGTCATCTCCCCGAACCTTCCATCAACAACCTTTGGCCCGATCTCGAATTTGAAGCCGCAATAAACGTGGATCGTGTTTCCCTGCGCTCCGGCATTGACGATGACATGATGCTTGTGCTCGAATCTGAAACCCCTGAAACACCCGAACTGGAGATCGAGGCAGGGATTTCGATCACGCATCTTTATGAGGAAAACACAGTCGTCATCGCAGGCAGTGACCACATCCTCATGCGCGTGCTGGGACGAAATTTCAAAGTCTCTGCCGCCTCGTTTTTTCAAGTGAATACGATCATGGCTGGGAAGATGGTTGAACATCTACTTGCTCACTTGCCAATTACCCGGTCTTCCACAATTCTCGATGTATATTGCGGAGTCGGTCTGTTCAGCGCGTTCCTCGCCCCCAAATGCAAAACTCTCATTGGAATTGAATCATCCGAAGCCGCGTGTGAGGATTTCACTGTCAATCTGGATGAGTTCGATAACGTGGAGCTTTACGAGGGTCATGCCGAGGATGTGATCCCGCATTTCGGAGCGAAGCCGGATATCGTCCTGGTTGACCCGCCGCGCGCGGGCCTGGATAAGGCTGTCTCGGATGGGATCCTGAAGATGAGCCCGAGTCTTATTGCGTACGTCTCATGCGATCCATCCACATTGGCGCGTGACGCGGCGCGGCTTATCAACGGGGGATACAAATTGAAAGAGGTCACGCCGTTCGATCTTTTCCCGCAAACGTATCACATCGAATGCGTTTCCCTTTTTGAGCGTTAGAGAACGACATGGCACACTCCAAATCTCATAAACGGGACAGGACAGGAAGAAATGAGATGTGCTCGTTAGTGTAAATGGGGAATGTAATACGCCGAAAACCATCACCTTCAAGATTAGGCTTTACCATTCTATCCCTCCTTCGCTGGCAGACTTACACTACACTTTCCTCCCAATGACCGTGAACACATGCCAGTGTTTGGGTCCGATGGTCGCCTCGCCATCTTCATCCATTTCATGAAAATATTCGATCTCAAGATCCGCCACCATCGCGCGGACCTGCTCTTCGGTGTGGAAGGTCTTATCCGTTTCGTTCGCCCACGAGTCGTTGACACCAAAGAAATTGACTGCGATTCGTCCGCCCAGTTTGACGGCGTTCTTGATCTTCTCCCACATTGCGGGGAAGTGACTCGGATGGCAGAACGGCAGGCTGTAACTGGCATGGACCAGATCCGTGGGCGGAAGGATGATCTCCTCGAAAACTGCGATCTGCGTCTGCAAACGTGAGCGGCTTTCCTCTGGCACCTTGTTGACCAATCGTTTTATGCCTGCTTCCTCCGCATCAATGGCAAGCACGCTCCAGCCACGCGACAATAAGGCAGCTGTCTCTGTGCCGTCGCCGCAGCCCAGGTCTATTGCATGGAATGTTTTATCTTTGGGGAATTTCTCGAGCACATCCAATAAAAGTTGACGCGGTTCGCGCCCATCCATTAGCTTGTAGTAATGTTCCTCCCAACTAAAGTTGGGGATGTTTTCACCTGTCATGATACACCTCACCGATAAAGTTGTTCAACTTATTCTACGCCACAGCCATGTGCTTCTTGATATTCTCAATAACCGCGGATAGACCCTTCAATACCTCGTCTTTCCTAAAGCAGACGACTCACAATTCCATCTCTCGAAACCCAATACGCCACCTGCGTAGAAAAGAAGACAACAATATGCCCTTATCATCCCCGCTGGGGGCTTCCATTTGGAGTCACAATGGGGTGCTTCGCGAAGGGGCAAACCGTCACGCCAATTAACCTACTCTCTCAGGGAGCAGGTCCCACTGCTCTCTCCCTTCCTCTGCTGGCTGATTTGTCTCAACGCATTCTTTTGATTTTCGATCTGCCCGATGCGGCGATCAGCCCTATCCCTAACATTCCAATCGCGACAGCGAC
>DATDAG010000354.1:0-9819 GCA_036525495.1 Anaerolineales bacterium | reverse complement strand
ATGAGTCCCTCCACGAAGTACATCTTCCCAATGGAATTCACAAGCCTGCTCGATAACTTCCTCGGCAAGGATGCGAAGAAGTAGAACCATAGAAAGCTGAATGTGTAAAAAGTAGAAAGTGGAGAACCTCCACTTTCTACTTTTTTAACTGATAGAATTGCTCCGCATGGAAATTCGACCCGCAAATCTTCTCGACCTGAATGCACTGCGAAAACTCGGACGCATGTGCTTTGAAAAGGACGCCTGGCCCCTGTTGGACCTGATCGGTGTTTTGACTTGGCCCGAAGTGATCAGACTTAAGGTTGTGGATGGCTTTGAAATGATCGGATTTGCAGCTTGCGACCCGCGTCCATCTCAATCTTTAGCCTGGGTCGCCATCATTGCAGTTGATCCACGCTGGCAGAGGCGCGGCATTGGGCGGATGCTTCTTCATGCCTGCGAGGAACAGGTCAAGCAACCTCGTATGAAGTTGAGCGTGCGAATTTCAAATCATGGTGCTATTGCACTATATGAAAAAGAAGGTTATCAGACGGTTAATGTATGGGGGCGGTATTATTCAGATAAAGAAGATGCGTTGGTGATGGAAAAAAAATTGCGCGGGGCTGGCTAGCATCCCATCCTGCGTGCGATATAATGATTGCTATGACCTCTGAAACACTCCCGCCCCCAGTATGGGTGGATGATCCTAAAAAGCTCAAACGCATGGTGGATGACCTATCCACGCAGGCGCGCATCGCAGTGGATACTGAGTCGAACAGCCTGCATGCCTATCGTGAACGAGTCTGCCTGATCCAGTTTTCCACCCTCAAAAAGGATTATGTCCTTGACCCACTCGCGCTCGATGATTTAAGTTCACTCGCCCCGCTGTTCGCCAACCCGAAAATTGAAAAGATATTCCACGCCGCAGAATACGACCTGATCTGCCTGAAACGTGATTTTGGGTTCAAGTTCAGGAACTTGTTCGATACAATGCAATCTGCGCGTATTTTGGGGTATCAATATGTGGGTCTGGATAACATCCTTTCAGAGAAGTTCAACGTGAAAGTGGATAAGCGTCACCAAAAAGCGAACTGGGGCGCAAGACCTTTGACCTCTGCGCAATTGGACTATGCACGCATGGACACGCATTACCTGATCCAGTTGCGGGACCTGCTCGAACCGGAGCTGCATGAAATGGGGAGGTGGGGGTTCGCGCGCGATGATTTCTCTCTTGCGTGTAGCGTAGATGAGCCAAAGGAAAGGATGAACGGGTCATCCTGGAAACGTTTTAGCACCCGTAAGGATGTTTCTCCGCGGGAGTTGACCATTCTTAGCGAGTTGTGCATGTGCCGCGATGCCATCGCGGAAAAAATGGACCGTCCAACTTTCAAAGTGATTCCGGATAACATCCTGCTGGATGTAGCGAAGAACATCCCTGAAAAGGATGTTGACCTGGCGGGCATCGGTTTGAGCCAGAAACAGATCCGTTTGTGGGGGGGCCAGATTTTGACAGCGACAAAACGCGGGACTGAGATTCCGCTTGTGAAACGGGAGCAGGTTGAACGTCCGAAAGATGCGGTGCTCAAGCGTCTGGATAAGTTGAAGACGTGGAGGAAGAAGGCGGCGGAGGAAGTGAAGGTCGAGTCTGACATCATCCTGCCGAAGGATTTTTTATACGCCCTTGCAGAACACCCGCCAAAGAGTATTGATCAATTGAAAACCGCGATGCGGGAATCCCCTTTTCGGTATGGCAAATATGGAGACCAGATTTATAGTTTGATCGGAGGCTGACATGCGGATCAATTTTCACGGCGCGGCGCACACGGTGACGGGGAGTCAGCATTTGCTGGAAATCAATGGACACCGCCTCTTGCTGGACTGCGGGCTGTATCAGGGCCGACGGAGCGAGACCTACTCCCGCAACCTTAACTTCCAATATGATCCGCGTAGTGTGGATGCGGTGATCCTCTCTCACGCGCACATTGACCATGCCGGGAATCTCCCGAACCTTGTGAAAAACGGATACTCGGGTCCCATCTACGCCACGCGCGCGACGGTCGACCTTGCTACAATCATGATCGCAGACTCTGGGCGCATACAGGAATCAGATGCAGAATGGGTGAACAAAAAACGCGCAAGGCGCGGCGAAGGACCGATCGAGCCTTTATACACTGAAGCGGACGCACAACACGCGGCAGATCTGTTTCGAGGATTTGATTACAACGAGACGTTTGAAGTTATCCCCGGAGTGGCTGCCCGTTTTATCGAGGCGGGGCATATCCTCGGTTCGGCGGCAGTCTCGTTGGAGATTGAAGAAAAGGGTAAGAAAACTCGTTTTTGGTTTTCCGGGGATATAGGACGATATAAACTCCCATTGTTACGTGACCCGCTCCTGCCTGAAAATGCGGACTATTTGCTCATGGAATCGACATATGGCGACAAAGCGCACCATGATCCATCAAAAGCGTTCGACGAATTCCAGGAGATTGTCGCACGGACGATCAAGCGCGGCGGCAAGGTCATCATCCCTGCTTTTGCGGTGGGACGCACGCAGGAACTGGTCTATAACTTGAATATCATGATGTTCGAGCGCGATGTGCCGCCCGTGCCGGTCTATGTGGATAGCCCGCTGGCAGTCAATGCTTCGGATATTTTCAGGAAGCACCCGGAGTGCTTCGATGCTGAGACGCGTGAGTTTGTGGCAGAGGCGCGCCACCCTGCCTTGGATTTCAAAATGCTGACCTATGTCCGGTCTGTGGATGAGTCGAAGGCGTTGAATACTCGCAAAGATCCGATGGTGATCATTTCCGCTTCGGGCATGGCAGAGACGGGACGCATCCTGCATCATTTGCGGAACAACATCGAAGACCCGAAGAACACGGTTTGTATCGTTTCCTGGCAGGCTCCACATACCCTGGGACGCCGCCTCGCAGACCGTGAGAAGCGCATCAAGATATTTGGCGAGCCTTATACCGTCAAAGCAGATGTGGCGACGATAGGCGGCTTGTCCGGTCATGCCGGGCAGAACCTGCTCATTGACTACGCAATGGCCGTGGAAAAAACGGTCAGGAAGGTTTTCTTGGTACATGGCGAAGAAAAGCCAGCCATGATACTTACGGAGAAATTAAAAGAGAAGGATATGCATGAAGTGTATTATCCTGAACTACATGCGAGCACGGATTTATAGGATATAATACCGCCCGCACGAAGTTTGGGAAGGTGCCAGAGTGGTTGAATGGGACGGTCTCGAAAACCGTTGTGGGCTTCGGTCCACCGAGGGTTCGAATCCCTCCCTTCCCGCTAGGTGATGAACGCGTCGTAAAAGACGCGTTTTTCCATGCCCCCGAGCGCCCTCATAGAGAGGGTGGTATTCGAATCCCTCCCTTCCCGCCAGATAACAAGCGCGTCCGCATGGGCGCGTTTTATTGTTAGACGGATCAACTCATGGCACGGGTATCAACCCGAAGTTTTGGACGGTTTCTTGAGCAGGCCGGATGACGACAAGATATTGGAAGATCCGGTATCGGCCGTAGGGAATCTCAGTAAGCAGATATTCGCCGAAGTTGTTCGTATAGGTCTTTGCCACAAGCACACCGCTTAGGCTTCTCAGTTCAATGGGCACTTCCGACAACCGTAATTCTGGCGATTCCTGGAATCCGCTTTTGTTGGTGTCCGAGAAAATGTACCCGGAAATCGAGCCGGGGGGCGGCTCCCGGGGGACGAAAAGCCTTTCGCCTACGAATATGGTGCTCGACGTCCCTTTACAGTTGGCAAGCGAAAGATCGACCCAGGTATAGTTCAGGTCGGCATACCAGCGGCTGATCGCATAGATCGTGTCCCCGGGTTGGACGGTGTAGGTGGGCCAGTTGTAGGGATAGATACAAGGCGTGTTGGTGAAGGTCGGCGATGGGGTGGGAGTGAACGTGGGCGTGAAGGTCGCCGTGGCAGTGGCGGTGTTCGTAGGCGTAAATGTATTGGTTGACGTAGGAGTGTTCGAAGGCGTCAGTGTAATGATGATAGGGAAGATCGTTACCGGAGTGGTGTCGGTTATCGGCTGCTCGGTCCACTGGAAGGTTCTGACAACTTCATCGAAAAGGGCCGCTTCCGACTCGGGAAGCGAAGCCGGGGGCTTGCCGGTATCGATGGGCAGATACGAAAAGACCAGGCAGACCCATGTGCCTTCCTTATTTACGGTGGCATAAGCCACGTAGCCGGTCTGCCCTCTGTCGATGATCTTGTTCGCCACTTTCAGGAACTGCATATCTCCAAACACAAAGGGTTCCACTGACCAGAAATTCGGGTCCATGAACATGCCGCATCGGTCGTCCTTGCGATCCCAGCTTGCGGTTACCGTCACGGTCTTGCTGAACATGTCGCCGGGCGACCCTTTCAAATCCGCGGTGCCGATGAGCGGATCGGCGCTGTGGACTTCGATCTTTTCCACGCCCGGGTATCTGAACCGAAAACCGAATTGATCGTCTGTGTACGTTCTCCAGCCTGTCAGTATGGCGATGACGCCAGCAACGATTGCAACCCCGGCAAGGATTGTTGGGATGAACCAAGCCATCGTCCGGGTAAGACCGCCACCCGTCTGAGTTGAGTCTTTGGTTCCAGGATCCGGTTCGGGCTCATCCTCCTTTTTTGGTTCATCCGGCGGTGGAGGGAAGAGAACTTCGATGTTGTGCTGGGTGAAGGCCGCGCCGACTTTGTCATTAAGGGACTTTCGCAAGCGCAGGGCTTCTTCAAGGATTTCGCGCGCGTCTTCCTTCGTGCCGAGACCTGCTTCCCGTGAACCGAGCTGATGCAAAGCCCAGGCTTTTGTCTTTCGCCCTCTTGTCCGTGCCTCATCCGTTGTGCCAGCGGACGACAGTCTTTCTCCGGCCTCCACCACCTGAACCAGAACGGACTTCCAACCGTCCCAGAGTCCGCGCAGCATGAGAAAAGGATCCACCGCCCGGCCCAGCGCGATGATATCCTCCCAGCGTCCTTCCCCCGCCGCCCAGTGGATCAACCCGAGTATATTGCCGAGTTCGTCCTGAACGAAGTCGAAATCAAAGAAGTGTGATTCCAGTTTCCGCAGAATGTCTGCGAGGTATTCCTCTCTCGCCAACTGGTGATTGTGTGTGCTCGAAAGGATGACGTGTTTCAGCCCATCGCTCATCCGCAGGCGCGGAGAATTGGCCTGTACTAATTCCAGCTTTTCCAGCGATTCCAGGCTCTGGTCCGCGTCTGCAACGCTTCTCAGCCAGTCCCGGCTCACGCTGACGCCCGGGACGGCTGCCGCCCGGACGAGCAGTTCGCGTTCGTTATCATCAAGGTTGTAGAAGATCAGCGCGTAACTTCGTTCGATCGCGGCCTGCACGCTGTCCTGCGACGGCGGGCGGATGCGTCTCAACACCTCCGCGACCCTTTCGAGGGCGATATCCTTTTGACGGATGAGCCGTGCCGTTTTTACGATTGCCAGCGGGACGTCGCCGAGCAGTTCGCAGATCTCGCTGACCAAATCCAGGTTGGATACGTTCGCGCCGATCCCCCACAGTGATGAGAACATCTCGATGGAGTCGTCCCGGTCCAGAGGCCCTAGGTCGATCAACTCATATTCGTCCACAAAAGAGAACTGGTCTCTCGTGGTTACGATAGCCCAGTCCCGATAGGAAGTTGCCAGATAATCGAGGGACGCGGCGGGGATGTCATAACGGTCGATGACGACGAGCGGCTCGTTGTTGCTCAGATAGGATCGGCCAGACTGGCGGCTCACCTTGAGCGGGGGATCGGATTCATACAGGGCGTCGAAAACCTGCTGGATGATGTCGTCAAACCCCAGGGAGGAGCCTGAGTCATCCGGGTTCTCGACCAGTACAACGCCATCGCGCAATCCTTTGGCCGCAGCGCTGTTGGCCGCCTGTCTGACCAGGGCGGATTTTCCGATCCCATCTGGACCTCGAACCAGCGCCGGCTTTCGGTCGCCGATCAGCCGTTCGAGAGTTCCTGCCTCGAGTTTCCGCCCGACAAAGCCTGAGGGTGCCCGCGGAGGACGCGGTTTCACATCGCGCGGCTTGACCGCCGGACGCGCATGATAGTTGATGACATTTCCATGTTCGGTATGATAGTTGTTTACTATGTTGTTATCACCGGAAATAATGGTCCCCGTGACATTGCCCCCGACATAAATGCCCGCAGTCGGACTGGGTGAACCAGTTCTTGGGTCCGCGTTGGCCGGTGTCGATCCAGTGGTGTCTGGCATGAGATTACCGAATCTGCTATTTCCCTTTGTTCCGTTCCTTCTTTTCGGACCTGTTTGTTTCCTGCGATACTGTGTTATTCGAGCCGATGACTATATTCCCGGTCTGGTCGCCCGAAATCTGCACATCCCGCACAGCAACGCTTCCGTTAGTTGCCACCACGCCATCGGTGTTGGTGATATTCCCGCCGCCTGCCTGACTCATTAATCCGGACAACAGTTGGGCGAATTCGGGGTCATCCTTGATCGCTTTTTTCAATTGAAGGACGAACGCCTCCTTGTTGTCTTCATCGTCCGCTTTTTCTGCGAGTTCGGCGGCGGCCCCGGAAGCGGCGGGTTTATCCTTGAATTTGTCCGTGATGGCTTCCCAGAGCTTTTTGCCGGCATCCTGTGCGAGATTTTCCCCGATTTTGGTCAGGTATGGCATGACAATGGATGTGACGGTTGCGGCAAGGGTTGCAGGGTCCATGGCTTCTCCTCACTGGCTGAATTGCATGCTCGGGCTGATAGTGTCTTAATTCATTATACAATAATCCTGCGGAATAGGGCTTCTTAAAGCCCTATCCTATCATACAACTTTGGTTCTCTCCGATTCGGTCACTTTCACCGAGAAATGTGCTAAGAACGCCTAGAAATAGGGAAATCCAAAGGCTTTGTGGTTCACGACTTTGGAACTTTGATTCCTTCGCGGGATACATACCCCGCCGCTCTGCGGCGTGATAGTATAGCAGCATGTGTCATCTGATTAAAAATGCTGAATTTAAGAAAGCCCTAGCGTTCGCTAGGACGCGTTTTGTTTTTGCCCCAAAATGCCATATAATGTTGTTACTATGGCTGATCCACTGTTGGGAACCAAGATCACCATGCCTCCAGTTCGAGTTGAGACCGTACAACGCACAAGACTGCTGGAAGTTTTGAGCGGGGGTTTTCAAAATGCAGACGGTTTCAACCGCCAGTTAACCCTTGTCTCTGCACCAGCGGGATACGGCAAAACGACATTGATCTCAGCATGGATAAACTCCCTGCACCTATCCCGCTCTCCCGGCGCAAAGCATGAAGAAGTGGCAATTGCCTGGCTGTCCCTCGATGAGACCGATAATGAGCCGACACGTTTTCTCTCTTATATAATCGCGGCAATTCAAAAGGCTCACGCCGGTTTTGGAAAGGCAACGAACAAGTTGCTGTCTTCGCCTCAAAAGCCTCCTGATGAGATCGTTCTCACAGTATTGGTCAACGAACTCTCTGGCATTGCCTCTCCTTTGGTGCTGGTGCTTGATGATTACCACTCCATCCATACGCTTCCCATCCATAATTATTTGAATTTCCTGTTGGAACATCAGCCGGCGCATCTGCATCTGGTGATCGTTTCACGTGAAGACCCTCCTCTGTTGATACCCCGCTTGCGTGTGCGTAACGCAGTATTGGAAATCCGCCAGGAGGATCTGCGCTTCACCGCCGAAGAACCCCGTCTATTCCTCAAAAAGGTCATGGGGCTGAAACTAACACCTGAGGAGATCAGCGCTCTTGAACGCCGCACAGAAGGCTGGATCGCTGGATTGCAACTCGCGGCACTCTCTATGCATGGGCTGGATGACTTGTCTGGATTCGTTCGCGCGTTCACAGGCTCCAGCCGCTTCATTCTGGACTATTTGATGGAGGAGGTCTTCGAGAGGCAGTCTCCTGAAGTGAAGCATTTCCTGCTAAAGACATCCATCTTGGAGCGCCTTTCCGGTCCATTGTGCAACGCAGTGGCAGGGACAAATTCCAGCCAGGAAATTTTGGAGGGATTGGAACACTCCAATCTCTTTATCATCTCCCTCGACCAATCCCGTGATTGGTTCCGCTACCACCGTTTATTTGCCGAGTTATTGCGACACAGGATGCGCACAGTATCGAATGAGGAAAAATCACTGCATCACCGGGCAAGCCAGTGGTACAAAGAGAACAGCTTTCCAAGTGACGCCATCCACCATGCAATAGCCGCTCAGGATTGGGAGAGGGCGGCGGACTTGATCATCGCCAGCAATGGTGAATTGCTCAAGCGCGGCGAGGTGTTTACGGTGATAGGCTGGTTCAGGGCATTACCGGAGGAAATGCTGCTGTCCAATCCGAAGTTGTGCTTCGAGTATTGCTGGCCTCTCCTGCTGGCTGGTCAATTTGATGTTGCAGGTTCATTACTGGATCGGCTGGAGGAATCCGCTGACGGGAATCCCGCCTTTTTGGGCGAGGTCTACGCCGCGCAAGCCTATTTAGCGCGCAACTTGAACGATCACCCGCTTATGGTCGAAAAATCACAGAAAGCATTGGGCCTGCTGCCGAAAAGCTCGGTCACTTCAAGGGGGATCGTCGCGCTCAACCTAGGGCTGGCATACTGGCACATGGGGCAGATGCAGGCGGCGGAGAATGCCCTAGCTGAGGCGATGGATGTGGGGCAGGCAACGGAAAACACCTATGCCTTGCTGACGGCTTTGATATTCATCGGGCGCATCCATGCTGTGCGTGGTCAATTGCGCAAGGCGGCGGGATATTTCGAGCGCGCGATCCAGCAAGGCAGTGACATACCGATCAACGCGCTGGCGCACCTTGATATGTCCATTTTGCATTATGAATGGAATAGGTTGGAGAAGAGTGAAGAGCATTTGCAGAAGGCGACCGCTCTATGCGAGTTGGGGCACAACCATGAATTCCTTGCGGCTTGCAGGATGTGGCATATTCAGATGCTGATCGCGCAGGGGAATTTATCCGAGGCGCAGGATGCCTTGGAAAGTGTCCAGTTGCTGGCGCCCGATAAGAAACTCACAGACGCAATCACTTCACGGCTGGATGTGTTACAGGTCAATCTGTCGCTTGCAAAGGGCGAGTCGGTGGCGGGCTGGGCGGATAAACTAGGCGAAAATGTGGACTACCATTCATTTTATCGTTTCCTTGGCATTTCAAAAGCCAGGGTGTTGCCTCCCGTACATGCAAAAGGATACTTGAACGGACTCACGGAAATTGCCAAAACCAATGAATGGATCTATGGCTTGATCGCGGCCCGCGTATTGCAGGCAACGATGGTTGAAACTCAGGAGGAAGCGCTGGGATTTCTGACCGATGCCCTGGAACTGGGGAGGGAAGGCGGATTTATCAGGTCATTTGTGGATGCGGGCGAGAAATTGGTCCCGTTATTGCACGAGGCAGTCCGACGCGGAGTCTCGCCCGATTACGGTGCGCAGATCCTGGATGTGATAGCGAAAAAGGTCGAAGCGGCGGGACCAGACCAATCGTCGTTGATTGAACCGTTGAGCGGGCGTGAGATCGAAGTCTTAAGGTTGGTCACAGCGGGGATGTCGAATCGGGAAATCGCCGATACGTTGGTAATAAGTCCGGGCACGGTCAAGACGCATGTCCATAATGTGTGCGGGAAATTAGGGGCGCGAAACCGCACGGAAGCGACAAGACGGGCAAAGGAACTGGGGTTGGTATAACCCCATCGGACACAAGTTAAGGTAATACTGCCCGTGTCAAGATAGGAATGAGCTCCAAGGGCGAAGGATGTGCGGCTTTGCGTTTACGTTTGAGGATGCCAAGCAATTTGGTGTTGGCGGCTAGGTAAGTGA
>DATDAG010000353.1:0-2634 GCA_036525495.1 Anaerolineales bacterium | reverse complement strand
GATTGCCCCTGGCGAATTGAACCTGTCAACTCAGCTGAGGAGGATGTACTCGAAAAACTCAAGTCCTGTCCAATGAACATGGATGCTGACCTTCGCTTTTACAATACGGAAATCGCCATGATCGACCTGGATGAAGTCCGTTCTGCACTTGGGTATGACAGGATCAACATCTATGGGGCATCGTACGGAACTCGCGCTGCATTGACATATCTCCGGATGTTCCCCGAGCGCGTACGTACAGTGACGCTTGATGCAGTTTTTGACCATGACTTCATTATGTTCATGGACGCAGCAGAAGACAGGCAGTCCGCACTCGACAAGTTCTTTGCACGTTGCGAAGCCGATGATGCCTGTAAAACAACTTTCCCAAAATTGAGGGACGAGTTCGATGATCTGCTGGAACGTGTTGAAGTAACTCCATTAGAGATCACCATCCCCCATCCACTAACTCACGAGCCCCTTGATTTGACCGTGACACGCCAGTTGATCGGCAACATGGTCTTTAACACCCTGTATGCGCCTGAGATCGTCGCGACACTTCCGCTATCCATCCACGAGGCATATACAAATGAAAATTATATTCCCCTCATATCACAGGCGTTTCTCATAAATTCAGGGTTATATGATGGAATGTTCTACGCCGTTGTCTGCACTGAAGACGCACCTTTAATCTCCGCCAGTGAGGCCGAACAGCGGAGCGAAGGAAGCGCATTTGGCGACCGCACTGTGGACTTTGCCAATGTCTGTAACGCATGGCAAAAAGGAAACATGTCATCACAATTTCGAGATCCAGTTGTTTCCAATGTTCCTGCCTTGATTTTGTCCGGTGATGCCGATCCCATCACCCCGCCCTGGCATGCAGAAAATGTTGCCAGGCATTTTACCAACGACCTTCACCTTGTCTTTTCAAATATGGGGCACGGGAATCTCTCCAACAGGTGCAGCAGCGACATCTTTCAATCCTTTATCAAAAATGCTTCAATCGAAGATCTGGATACCTCCTGTGTGGAAAGTGTCCAACCACCGCCGTTCTTTGTTGATTTCAGTGGACCTCGTCCATAACACATAAAGGCATCATCATGATTCAAGTACAAGGTCTCTTCAAATCGTTTGGCAAGGTAAATGCCGTCAAGAATGTATCCTTCTCGGCCGCAGACGGGCAGATCACAGGTTTGCTGGGTCCAAACGGCGCTGGGAAAAGCACAACTCTGCGCATGCTCTATACACTGCTCAAGCCCGATCAGGGAACGGCTCACGTGGATGGATTTGACATAAAGCAGTCCCCGCTTGAGGTCCAAAAAAGAATCGGGGTGCTTGCAGATACGCGTGGATTGTATGCAAGGCTGACCAGTCGTGAAAACATCCGCTATTACGGACGTCTGCATGGATTTGAGGGCGAAGCGCTCGAAAAACAGATTGAATCCCTTTTAGTTCTTCTCGATATGAAATCCATCGCTGACCGCAAGACCAAAGGCTTCTCCACAGGCGAAAGACTCAAGGTCACCATCGCCCGTACGCTGGTACACAACCCAAAGAATGTTTTGCTCGACGAACCAACAAACGGATTGGATGTAATGAGCACGCGCGCAATGCGCCAGTTCATCCAGCGATTGCGCGAAGAGGGCAAGTGTGTTTTGTTCACAAGCCACATTATGCAGGAGGTTGCCGCGCTATGCGACCAGATTGTGATCATTTCACAGGGCAAGGTGACCACCGATGGGAGTCCCGATGAATTGCGAAGAAAGACGGGGAAATTGAACCTTGAAGATGCTTTTGTAGCCGCCATCGGTTCGGAAGAAGGGCTGGAATAATGAAAAAGATACTTGTCATCTTCCAAAAAGAACTGCTCGACAACCTGCGCGATTATCGCAGTTGGGCGACAGGCATCTTCTGGGCGCTCTTTGGTCCCCTGCTTCTCGGCGGGATGATCATGATGCTCGGCAGTACTTTCCGCGAACCCATCAAAGAATCGCTGGTGCTTCCAGTGGCAGGCACGGAGAATGCCCCCAACCTAATTGCCTATCTCGAACAACAGGATGTGATCATCGAGCCGGCCCCTGCCGATCCTGAAGCCGCAGTCATTGCGGGCGATATCAACGTGGCATTGATCATCCCAACCGAATATGGCGAAGAATTTTCATCGGGAGAATCTGCCACAGTACAACTGATTTTTGATAGCACGCGCCAATCTGCCGCGGCAAATATCAATCGCATCCAAAACCTGCTTGAAAGTTACAGCAAATATATTGGCATGTTGCGTTTGAGTTTGCGTGGCGTCAGCCCAGAGGTGACACGCGTCCTGCAGATCGAGGATATCGACAAGGCCACGCCGCAAAGTCAGGCATTGATCTTCATCTCGATGCTGCCATACTTCATCATTTTTGCGATTTTCAATGGTGCTTCACCGATCGTCATCGACGCCACTGCGGGTGAACGGGAGCGCGGATCGCTGGAACCTTTGTTGATCAACCCTCTACGACGCGGATGGGTTGTCGTTGGCAAGATGCTATCGGCAATTCCGTTTGCCACGATCAATCTGATCATCACACTGGCTGGGTTCGCCGCCATCTTTCAATTGTTACCCATCGAGGAATTGCTCGGCATTCAGATCGGTTTCGACATCGGTACACTGGC
>DATDAG010000352.1:0-5667 GCA_036525495.1 Anaerolineales bacterium | reverse complement strand
CCATTGGCCCGGGGCAGGTGTGAAGTACGAAGAGACTTTCCGCGCCTTGAATAAACTTGTCCGCGATGGGAAAGTAAAACATCTTGGCGTGAGCAATTTCAACTTAAAACTTCTCAAACAGGTGCAATCGCTTTCTGAAACGTCCATAGTGAACAACCAGGTTCCTTACAGCATCTCAGACCGCTCGTATGTAAAGAATGGCGTGTTCGAATACTGCCAGCAAAATGACATCCTCCTGACAGCATATTCTCCCGTAGACGAAGGCAAGTTGAAAGTGAATCAGGCACTTCGGTCGATTGCGGAAGCGCATGGAGTAACCCCATTTCAAGTTGCGCTGGCATGGGTCATCTCCCAGCCAAAAGTCATCACGATTCCCATGTCACACAATCCGCAACACATCAAGGAAAACTTTGAAACAGCTGACATCGAGTTGACCCAAAGCGAGATCAGCCAAATCACGAACGGATAAGATGATCGCTCAAAATGTCCCAGATATCCAGATCGTCGAAGAAACCGAAACGGAGCTCGAGCCGTTTTATCACGTCATCATTCACAACGACAATGTAACGCCGATGGATTTTGTGGTGTATATTTTAAAGAATCGTTTTTACCTTTCGAACAACAAAGCAGCAGACATTATGTTCACTGCGCATGTATACGGCACGGCTTATGTGCAAACACTCGCCAAATCCGAGGCGGAGAAACGCATCAACAAAGCACACGCAGACGCCAACAACGCAGGCTATCCATTAAAGTTCACGATGGAATCTGAATGACCCAATCCCAATTGGATGCGCTCACACAGATAAATCTCAACGACCTCGTCTCATCTTTTGGATGGGAAGGATATCCATTACTTGCTTCCATGCTGCGTCGCCTCTTTATCGGTCCTGCACGGACATTTGCAAAGCACATGGTTGACTTCGATAACGCCACAGGGCAGGCAGGGCTTAGCGAAGCGGCGCGGCAAACTCTGCGCGCGCATTATGTAAGAGATGTGCGAGTCCATGGACGAGAACATATTCCTGCAAATGTGCCTGCCCTTTTTCTGTCCAATCACCCAGGCATGGTGGATACACTTGCCCTCTTTTCCGCGATCAACCGGCCTGACCTGCGCATTATTGCAGTGCATCGCCCATTTCTGATCTCACTCGTCAATGTATCCCGTCAACTTTCATATATAAGCGACGATGGCAACGAACGTATTCGCACAACACGCGAGATTTCGACTCATTTACGAAAAGGAGGCGCAGCACTTACCTTCCCAGCAGGTGAGATAGAACCCGATCCAACTGTCTATCAAGATGCGGCAGACTCGCTCAACAATTGGACAGATTCCGCCGGCGTCTTCATCCGCTTCGCACGGGATACGAAAATTGTTCCCGTTTTGGTGAGCGGTGTTATCTGGGACAAAGCCATCCACAACTTCATCACACGTTTCAAAAACACACGTCAGGAACGCGATAAGTTGGCTACGGCCATCCAGGCATTTCCAATGATGTCTTTCAATGCACGTCCAACAACTGTCCGCGTGCAGTTTGCCAAATCCATTACACTGGATGAAGTTGGCTCAATAGAAACACACGCCATTCACAAAGTCATTATTGAAAGAATGCAGGGGTTAATATCAAACAAGCCAAAAGACGAAGGAGTGTCTGCGCTTTGAGTCAATCTCCTTCACCCCTAGCCCCTCTCCCGAAAGAAGAGGGGGGGTCTGCAGCAATAAGTCCCATCTCCCAGAGGGAGATTGCTAGGGTGAGAGTAAAACGCACATCAATAAGACTTCTATGGGTATCTGTCCTCATCATCCTGCTCTATTTTTCTTTACGCAACGCCCCACTTAGTGATATATGGAATGCCCTGAAACAATTAACCTTACAACAAATATCGATCATCATCATTCTTAACACGCTTGTCATCTCATTAATGACAGCACGCTGGTGGATCATCGTCCACGCAGAGAATCCGTCCGTGCCGTTTTTGCCATTAGTTGGGTATAGACTGTCTGTGTTTGGGTTAAGTTACTTCACGCCAGGTCCACAAATGGGGGGCGAACCGTTACAGGTCATATATCTTCAGAAGAATCATGGATTGTCGTTTGCACGAGCAACATCCGCTGTTATCATGGATAAGCTGCTTGAGTTTCTCGTCAACTTTATATTGATCGGTGTGGGCGCGTGGGCAATTATCCGCGTGGGATTGGTTGCAGAAAACGGGATCAGGCTCAATTTAAGTCTAATCGGGCTGGCGGTTTTGTTGTTATGGCCCATCGTTCATATCATCCTTCTTTACAACGGCACCATGCCCATATCCAGAATCCTGCTTTACCAGCCTTTCATACAAGAGGATTATGCAAGCATCCGTTTGATCATCGTTTCAGAACGCATGGCTTCTGTGTTTTGTCGCAAACATGTCCGTGCGATGTCCCTTGCTGTCGGCGTTTCGCTGGTTTCGATCCTTGGCATTGTGTTCGAATATTATCTGATGATAAGTTTCTTGGGAATAAATATGAACACAATACAGATCTTCGCAGCACTGACAGCCATGCAGGTCGCATTTTTGATGCCATTGCCTGGCGGGCTTGGTGCACTGGAGGCGAGTCAGGTCTTCGCGCTTGGCGCGTTCGGTCAACCCGCATCGGCGGCGATCAGTCTGACACTGCTCATGCGCGCGCGAGACATTTTGAACGGCGGGGTCGGTCTGTTGCTGGCGGGTCGCGGATTCAAAGATACAATTACAAAATGAAAGCACGCACCGTATACTTCACTGCGCCGAAAAAAGTTGAAGTGCGCGAACATGAACTCCCCCCATTGAAAGATGATGAGGTCTTGGTCAAAACAATTTGCTCCTCGATCAGCGCAGGGACGGAGACGCTTGTCTATCGCGGGCAGTTCCCGCAAGTGATGGATTCGCATGACGCCTTGAGCAGCAACCTAAAATATCCACTTGCATATGGGTACGCGTGCGTGGGGCGCATCACGGAAACAGGCAAACAAATAGATAAGGGATTACGTGACCGACTCGTTTTTGGCTTCCATCCGCATGCATCATCCTTCATCACAAAAATATCCTTATTGATCTTGATCCCCGCTTCCTTGTCAGCCGATACCTGCTCCTTCTTCCCAAACATGGAAACTGCTGTGAATCTGATACACGACGCCGCACCGATATTGGGTGAACGCGTACTGGTGTTGGGACAAGGTGTTGTTGGTTTACTGGTTGCCTCGTTGCTTAAAGAGTTTCCGCTAGAATGCCTTGTCACATCAGATTACTATGCGATACGAAGAAAGGCATCTTTGGATTTGGGCGTAAATGCTGCATTTGATCCTGTAAATGACATATCTTCAACTTTCTCTGGCAATAAAAAAGCCCTTAAACAAGAACTTAAATACCAATCTGACTACGCGCAAAAAACAGAGTTACCCATGAACTTTCTTGCCTACGCGCAAATCTTTGACCTAACTTTTGAGTTGAGCGGTTCCCCATCCGCGTTGAACGATGCCATCGCAATGACAGCCTTCAGCGGACGCATCGTTGTCGGTTCGTGGTATGGTGAGAAACAGGCACAGATCGATTTTGGCAGTTCGTTCCATCGGTCGCGGATTCAGTTGATCTCGTCACAGGTCAGCACGATCGCTCCAGCGTTGAGTGGTCGCTGGGACAAGGCGCGCAGGTTCGAGGTCGCGTGGGAAGCGTTGAAACGAATCCAACCGCAGAAGTGGATCACACACCGTTTCTCCATCGAGGAGGCAAGCGAGGCATATAGTCTGCTTGATGAAAATCCGCAGGAGACGATACAGGTGATCTTCGAATATTCATAAGGAGGATCGAATTGGTTTCAGGTGTGCGTTCGCCCGGGCAATCTTCTTACAGAAACTTTTGTAATCAAAGAGGCATAGTTGAAATTTCACTTCACTAACCTTGATACCTGTCACTCAGCAGCTGGCGTTGTTATTGTCGTTGATATCTTGCGAGAATTTTCAACTGCTGCTTATGCTTTCTCGCGTGGTGCTGAAAAGGTCGTTCCCGTCGGCGATATAGATGAGGCATTGTCGCTGAAATCAGAAATCCCCAACTCGAAAGCAATGGGTGAAGTCCGTGGGCTGCCGCCTGAAGGATTCGATTTCGGCAACTCCCCCACTCATATCCTTGAGCACGATCTTTCGGGAATTACATTGATCCAACGAACTGGTGCGGGGACGCAAGGTGCGGTGCGCTGCAAAAATGCGGATGTATTGCTCACATCCAGTTTTGTTGTAGCAGATGCAACGGTCAAATACGTGAAATTTCTTGCATGCGAAGATGTCACATTTGTAATTACTGGTGAAACTTACAGCGGCGGTGACGAGGATTTTGCCTGCGCCGAGTACCTGGAGAGTCGGTTCAAAGGTCACAATGCAGATACCAAGCCATTCATCCAACGCGTGTATGATTGTAAAGATGCTGGCGAGCATCTCGATCCAAATCGACCTGAATTCCCAGTCACAGATCTTGAGTATTGCACAGATATCGGCGCACTCGATTTCGCAATGCCCATGGAAAAAGAAAACAACCTCCTCACAATGAGAAAAACGATAATCTAATTTTGGAGATATATATGTACACACTTGGCGTACGCCGTGATTTCATTGCAAGACATTTCCTGATCGGCGGGGATTGGGGAGCGGAGAATTTCCCAAACTCACATCACTATGTCCTTGAGTTGCAACTTGAGGGAAAGGAACTCGACCAACACGGTTACCTGTGTGATATTGTGGATGTGGAAAAGCACCTCGATGATGTCGTGGGATATTACAAAGAACAAATGCTGAATGACAAACCTGAGTTCGCGGGACTGAATCCGTCCATCGAGCATTTTGCGCGGATACTAGCAATATCATTGAATGAGCGTATCAAAGCGGAAAATGTTACTGCCTTGAAAGTTGTGCTGTGGGAGAACGAGTCGGCGTGGGCGGCGTATCGAGTAGAACGTCATAGGTCGAACGTCGGATGAAGATTTGTTTTGTTATCTATGGCTCGCTGGATATTGTCAGTGGAGGATATTTGTATGATCGCAAGTTGGTGGAATATTTGCGCGCACAAGGGGATGATGTAGAGATCATATCCCTGCCGTGGAGGAATTACGCAGCCCATTTGACCGACAACCTGCGCTTCCGCCTCCCGCGTGGCTTCGACCTGATCATCCAGGATGAACTGAATCATCCATCCCTGCTTTTTGCGAACAGGCATCCACATCACTACCCTGTGATTAGCCTTGTCCATCACTTGCGGTGTTCGGAATTGCGTCCCAAATGGCAGAATGATTTTTATCGAGTTATTGAAAAGAAGTATTTGCAAAGCGTGGATGGATATATTTTTAATTCAAAGACGACAAAGAGAGTTGTTGAAGAATTGGAGAATGGCAAGCCATCGATCATTGCTTATCCACCCACGGACAGGTTTTGGGACAAGTCAATTTCGGAGGAAGAGATTCGAGCCCGCGCAAAAAGCGACAAGTTACGGATATTGTTTTTAGGGAATATAATTTACAGGAAGGGGCTGCATACTTTACTTCAAGCGATTAGTCATCAGCAATTAGCGGTTAGCGTTGATGTGGTCGGCGGATTGACTGCCGAGCCGCGCTATGCCTACGAGATGCAAAGATATGTGTTGACTCATGGGATGACA
>DATDAG010000351.1:0-3097 GCA_036525495.1 Anaerolineales bacterium | reverse complement strand
TCAACAAGGCTTTTTGAGCCTCTTGCTCTTGATCTGCCTCATCTAACCATGTTGTCTTTTGGCTTTTTGTTGTCTTCATCCCCCAACCTTACCCCCGTGTGCGAAAAATCTTGTGCGAAAAACCTTCGCTTCTTCACCGCTGTTTTCTAGTAATTGTTCTTGCGTTCCACCATTGGGATAGGTATACTTGATCTATTATGGCACCGGAAAAAATAGGACGTTACGAGATCAAAGCCGAGCTGGGGCGCGGGGGCATGGCAACCGTCTACCACGGCTACGACCCGCGCTTTGAGCGAGAAGTGGCGGTAAAGGTTTTACCCTCCGAACTCCTGCATTCAGACCCGCAGTTCAAACTTCGCTTCGAACGGGAGGCGAAGATCATTGCCCAGCTTGAACATCCTTCCATCGTGCCGGTATATGATGTGGGCGATGAAGACGGACAGCCCTATTTTGTCATGCGGTATATGAACGGTGGCTCCCTATCCGAACGCATCAAAGCCAAGGTGATGAGCATCGCAGAAGCGGTCAAGATTCTTGGGCAGATTGCGCCCGGACTGGATGAGGCGCACAGCAAGGGGATCGTCCATCGCGACCTGAAGCCAAGTAACATCCTTTTCGATGCCAAGGATACACCGTACATTTCCGATTTTGGTATCGCAAAACTTTCGCGCGCACAGGTCAGCAACGTGACCGGGAGCGGCATCATCGGTACGCCCGCATATATGGCGCCCGAACAAGCCTCCGGTGAAACGGTTGACGGGCGTTCGGATATTTACGCAATCGGCATCATCCTGTTCGAGATGCTGACCGGCAGGCAACCCTATGAAGCGGATACGCCCATGGCGATTGCGATCAAACACATCACCGACCCTGTGCCGCATATCCTCGAAGCGAATCCCAACCTGCCGGCCGATGTGGAGACGATCATCCAGACCGCGATGGCGAAGAACAAGGACGATCGTTTTTCCACCGCCGTGGAAATGGTGGAAGCCCTGCGGTCTGTGGGGTCCGGGGGTAAGACCCAGCTCCGCACGAGGGCAATGAAAGCCGCCGCGCCGAAAACAGTGCTCGCCGGGGGCAAAGCCGCTTCGCAAGCCGCGAAGAAACCTTTCAATGTTTGGCTAGCGATCATCCCGCTCGTTTTGCTGGGAGTGATCGGGGGTGGATACTTTATTTGGAACAATACCAACCGTCCCGTTGAAACCGAAGCGCCGGTTGTCATCCCCGCCACCATACCAGCCACAGAAACATCCGAACCCACCCTCACGGTGACAGAGGACACATCTATCGTTATCCTGCCGACGGATGTCCCGGCCGATACGCCCGTTCCCCCAACGAATACACCGGCCGCGCCCGAACATCCTGTGATTGGCGGAGCGGATACGATCGCATTCGTCGCGAACAACGAGATCTGGCTGATGAATGTAGATGGCACAGAACTCAACCAGGTGACGACAGACGGCGCATCAAAAACCGACCTGCAATGGCTCGCCCCCGATTACACGTCCCTGCTTTTCATCAGCGGCAAGATCATCAAATATTACGATACGAACACCGGCGCAGTGGAAACCCTGACAACCTTCCCTTCGGAAGTTTCAGTGGATGCCTTCCAGGTTTCGAACGATGGCAAACAGGTAATAGTGGCGATGAGCAACAACGTTTTCGTGGTGCCTTTCGACATCGAAGTTCTCAAGACAATCACGAACCGCGGACAATTGGCGCGGATGGAAGGCGGTTGTCTCGTGGAGCATGTCCAAAAGACTTACACGATCGCCAGGGTGCGCGAGGCGCGCTGGTCTGCTGATGATAAACTGGTGGCATGGATCTTTGTGGGCAACGATGCTGTGAACCCCAACTTCCAGGCTGAACAGGTAAGTGTGCTTGATATCTCTGCGTGCGAGCCTGAATTGATCGACCAGAAGGACAACTTTCCCGGCACGCGCTTCACACCTGCCGGATACCAGAACCGCGAACTGCCCGATTTTGATTGGGACGGCCTGGACCAGTTCTCTTTCAATACCTCACGCCGCAACAACGGCTGGGGAGAGTTCTATGTCTATAACTGGAAAATCTATAAGGGTTTCCAACAATCGCCAGTGGGGGCGTGTTGCTACCGCGATGCCCGTTGGAGCCCGGATGGGACATACATCCTAGTAGCCTTCCAGGACCTTGCTCTTGGCGCCGAAGCCAAAACCGAATTGTATTACCTGCCGGTGGGCAATCTGGACACAGGCGCGAACTTCCAGCCCATCCCATTACCCGATGGCTTCTTTAAGAATCCGAAGGAAGGAACGCAACCCGCGCTGCGTCCGGCACAACCCTAAAGAGACTCAACGATCTCCCTTACCAATTGCGGACCTCGATACACCAGCCCCGTATACACCTGAACAAGGCTCGCCCCCATGGCGAGCCTTTTCTTTGCATCCTCGGGATTCATGATCCCGCCCACACTTACAATCGGGACTCTCCCATCAACAAGTTTTACAACTCGAATCAAAACCGCTTCACTCTTAAATGCAAGCGGACTTCCGCTTAACCCGCCTGATTCACCCCGATGCCTTGATCGCAACCCCTCACGCGCCAAAGTTGTGTTCGTGGCGATGACCCCGTCCATGCCTTTATCGAGGATCACTCCAATGGCATCATCGAGTTCTTCATCAGTCAGGTCAGGAGCGATCTTTACTAATATCGGGCGTTTCACACTTGCGCCTGCGCGCAGTGCAGGTGGGTTCCAAGTTCCACGTTCCAGGTTGACCCGACCGAGAAGGTCTTCCAACATTTCCCGTCCTTGCAACCTGCGTAACCCAACCGTATTCGGTGAAGAAATATTGATTGTCAGATAATCTGCCAGCGGCGCAAATTTCTTCATAAGTTGTATGTAATCGTTCGCGGCTTCTTCGATGGGAGTGTCTTTATTTTTACCGATGTTCAGACCGAGCACCCCGTTCGCACGTTTGAGCGATTGAACGTCTAAATGTGTCAACTTGTCAACGACGAAGTCTGCCCCTTTGCTTGGAAATCCCATCCGATTGATAACGGCATCATCCTCCAGCAGACGAAAAACTCTTGGGCGCGGGTTACCAGGCTGAGGCTTAAG
>DATDAG010000350.1:0-15756 GCA_036525495.1 Anaerolineales bacterium | reverse complement strand
ATATGGGGGAAGAGCCTCGTTTTGCCGCATTTTTTGTGTATGTGGCGGTATGCGTTTTAGGGCTTCCCCTATTTTTTGAGAAGATACTGTAATTTTACCAATGAAAAGACGGTGGGTAGGTTTGCTGGTTACCTGTCCGCCGCCTTTTGCCGGCTGTCTGTTAGGAATGTCCCAAAACAGGATGAGGTTGATATGGCTCTTCCAGGCGTTTTACTTCATCATCCGAGAGGTTGATCTCGAGCGCGGCGATTGCCTGTTCGAGATGATCCAATTTGGTCGCGCCAATGATGGGAGCGGCGATAGGCGGCTTGTTAAAGAGCCATGCCAGCGCGATCTGTGATCCCGAAACACCACGCTCTTTTGCAATCTCTGCCACACGTTCCGCCACTGTGAAATCCTCGTCGCGGAAATATAAGTTGTTTGCAAATGGATCGTTCTTCGCACGCGCCGTTTTGCCTCCACCGCCGCGTTTGCGATCACCGGCGAAAAATCCGCGCGCCATCGGGCTCCACGGGATGAGACCCACGCCCTGATCGAGACAAAGCGGGATCATTTCGCGTTCCTCTTCACGATAGACAAGGTTGTAGTGATTCTGCATGGACACGAACCGCGTCCAGCCATGACTTTGGGCTATGTACTGCGCCTTTGAGAATTGCCACGCGAACATGGACGAGGCTCCGATATAGCGGGCCTTGCCAGCCTTGACCACATCGTGAAGTGCTTCCATCGTCTCTTCAATGGGAGTTTCATGATCCCAGCGGTGGATCTGGTATATATCAACATAATCCGTTTGCAGGCGTTGAAGCGACCTGTCAATCGAATCCATGATGTGTTTGCGCGAAAGCCCCTTGTCGTTGACATCGTCGCTCATTTGCCCGTTCACCTTGGTGGCAATGACCACATTCTCCCGTCTTACGCCAAAGTGTTTGAGAAGATTCCCGGTCACCTTTTCGCTTTCACCGATGGAATACACATCCGCTGTATCGAAGAAGTTGATACCTGCATCAAGCGAACGCTCGATAAACGGCCTGGCTTCCTCTTCTTCCAATACCCAGTCGCGCCACTTTTTGGACCCGTAACTCATCATACCCAAACACAGGCGTGAAACCTTCAATCCAGTTTTTCCGAGATTAACGTATTGCATGCTTCCTCCTTTGATCACTAATTGAGAAATTATACATTGACAGGGCATTCACAGGTTGATTTTTGAACGTCCGTCACTCCCTTGACGAACAGAACATCTGTGCTATACTTTCGACTACACATAGTTCAGACCTTTACACTAGTATTTGGAGAAATATCATGGCACCTCGAAAAACAAAAGCATCCGCCGCGGTGGAACAGACCGTTATGCCCACCGATAACAGCGCAAAACGCGCCGTTCTCGATAAAGCCGTTGGCGATATCCTCAAACGCTACGGTGACGGCTCCATCGTCCGCCTCGGTGAAGCCAAGTTCATGGAAACCGAAGTATTCCCCACGGGCTCGCTCTCGCTCGACATTGCACTCGGTGTCGGCGGCGTCCCGCGTGGACGCGTCACTGAGATCTACGGACCCGAATCTTCCGGTAAGACCACAATCTGCCAACACATCGTGGCAGAAGCGCAGCGGATGGGCGGCGTTGCCGCGTTTATAGATATGGAACACGCTCTCGACCCAATCTATGCGGCGCGTGTTGGCGTGGATATTGACAACCTGCTTGTATCCCAACCCGATACCGGCGAACAGGCGCTCGAGATCACAGAAACCCTTGTCCGTTCCGGCGGTGTGGATGTGATCGTTGTCGACTCGGTTGCCGCGCTTGTTCCCCGCTCCGAAATCGAAGGCGATATGGGCGATGCCACCATGGGTGTGCAGGCAAGGCTCATGTCACAGGCGCTCCGCAAACTCTCCGGCGCAATCAACCAAACCAAAACCTCCCTCATCTTTACCAACCAACTCCGTCAGAAGATCGGCGTCATGTTCGGCAACCCCGAAACCACCACAGGTGGCAATGCGCTCAAGTTTTACGCATCCGTCCGTCTTGATGTCCGTCGCATTCAAGCAATCAAAGTCGGTGACGAGGTTATTGGTAACCGCACCCGCGTCAAGGTAGTCAAGAACAAGGTTGCGCCTCCGTTCCGCACCGCTGAATTCGACATCATGTTCAACGAAGGCATCTCGAAGAGCGGCGACATTCTCGACCTGGCGACAAAATTCGAGGTTGTTACAAAGCGCGGCGCCTTCTTCTCCTACGGGGATATCCGTCTCGGTCAGGGACGCGAGAACGCCAAGGATTTCCTCCGTCAGAACGGCGACCTGATGAACGAGATCGAGAACATGATCCGTCAAAAAGCCATCGCTGGCGAAATCGCCCTCCCGTTGGATCTGAGCATAGGCGATGATGACTCTGGCGGTGGGTCCGACGAAGAAGCGTAAAATCAACTCTAACCACTGAGACACGGAAGCGCGGAGTTTAAAAAATCTCCGTGTCTCCGTGGTTTAATATGGACATGACATCTCGCTTCCCTCTCCACCGAAAATTGCCCATCATCGTATTGATCCTGATCTTCGCTTCAGCCTGTTCCCCCCTTCCCATACCGACACCATTCATACCGCCCACGAGTCAGGCTCCGCTCATCGAACCGACACTCATAATCATCCCTACATCCACCACAGACCAGGTGCGGGTTATCCCACTGCCCATCATCATCCCCACCATTGACCAATCGAACTGCGTCAGCAACCTGACCTTCCTCGAAGACCTCACCATCCCGGACAGCTCATTCATCCCTTTTGGAGCGCCCATAGATAAACAATGGCTGGTCGAAAACAGCGGCACTTGCAACTGGAACTCGGAATATCGTCTGCGGCACACTGGCGGAGCAGTGCTTGGCGCGCCGGAAGAAGTTGCCATGTTCCCTGCCCGCTCCGGGACACAAATCACCATTCAGATTATCTTCACCGCGCCTTTTGAAGAGGGCATTTACGAGAGCGCCTGGCAGGCGATCGATCCCAACGGACTCGCCTTTGGCGACCCGATCTACATGAGAATACTGGTATCACCATAGAAAGGATATTGTCATGCCATCGCAAAACGATTTTCCAAAGGTCTTTGAACAATTACGGGAAATGCTCGAACCCTACGCATCGCGATTAACGGTCACAGCCGACACCAGGGAAACCTATTCCATTGATGGTCCATACAGTGAAAAATGGAAACGGGACCTCTTCTTCGCGTCCGCACAGATCAAGAAGAACTATGTCTCCTTTTACCTCATGCCTGTTTACATGTATCCTGACCTGCTCAAAGACATCAGCCCAGAACTCAAGAAACACATGCAGGGAAAATCCTGTTTCAATTTCAACAAGGTCGAGCCTGAATTATTCAAAGAGCTAACCGAATTAACTCGTAAAAGTTTTGGTCGCTTTAAAAAGGAAAATAAACAATGAATGGATTAGAGGTCACCTTTGACGTGAACGGCAAGTCTGGGACAGGGTACCTTGCGCTGCCATCCCAACCCAATGCGCCGGGTGTGCTCGTGCTCCACGCCTGGTGGGGGTTGAACCCCATCTTCAAACAGTTGTGTGACCGGCTTGCAGCGGAAGGTTTCGCCGCCTTCGCACCAGACTTAAGGGAAGGTCACATTGCAATGACCATCGATGAGGCGAAACATCTGCTGAATGAATTGGATGAAAGGAAAAACCAGGCTGTAGTCGAAGCCGCAATCGATTTTTTGAAGAACAGATCCGATGTCCGTGACGAGGCGTTGTCTGTCATCGGTTTTTCCATGGGCGCGGCATGGTCTTTGGTGGCAGCCGAGGGATATCCGCAAAATATTCGCAAGGTGGTTCTGTTCTATGGCAGCTATAGCGACCTCCAGTTCTCGAACGCCAAAGCAGAGGTTCTGGGGCATTTTGCAGAAGTAGACGAATGGGAGCCTGCCGAGGAAGTGGACAAATTGGAAAATAATATGCGCTCTGCGGGACTGAACCCGACATTCCATTTTTATCTGAACACCAGTCACTGGTTCTTTGAAGATGACCGTCCTGAGTTCAACGCGGATGCCGCAGATCTCGCATGGACGCGTACACTTGCTTTTTTGAGGAATTGATGAAATTCAAACTCGAACTCACGATCAATAAACCCCGCGCCGAAGTGTGGAAGATATTCGACAACCCGGAAAACACGAAAAAATGGCAGACCTCCCTCACTAAATTCGAGCCTGTCAGCGGGACGCCCGGTCAGCCGGAAGCGGTCTCCAAGCTGACTTTTGAGGAAGGCGGACGGGAGTTTACTCTTCTTGAAAAAATCACCTTCCGCGAAGAACCCAATCGGTTCGATGGCTTTTACGAGAACGAGTTCACAGACAATCCCGTCAAGAATACATTTATCGAAAGAGATGGAATAAGCACGCTCTGGAGACTCGAAGCAGAGTATAAATTCAAAACGCTCACCATGAAAATCCTTGGACCTTTGCTGAAAAAGAATTTTGTCAGGCGCGCCCAAAGGGATATGGAACGCTTCAAGGAACTGGCGGAAAGCCTGTAGGGGGGAATGCTCAAAACATCAAGAAGTTTATGGAAACAACATGGTGATTACAAATCCAAAGACTTCGGCTCTATTCCTGCAACAGAAAATCGCCACCATTCAAGACCCCATCCAGAATTACTTTCACAGCGTCCGAATCCAGCAACTCTTCCAATTCGAATGATTTCAATCGCGTCTGCGTCGTCCGCACCGATGGCTCAAGGAAATCACCGAATGGCAGTGATGTACGAAACAACTGGTAATACAAAAACCTGCGTGCATTGCGTTTGAATTCCGCAGGCACTTCGATGTTCTCTCTGGTCAGAAACCTTTTGAGTTCGTTCTGATACGCTTCGATGCTGTGCGGGAAGAACACAGTGGGGTATTGCGTAAAGCGCGCCTTACCTGCGCACAACACCGCCTCACCCATGATGGACGCCTCCAGCCCGATCGTCGAGTTATAGATCATCACAAACTTGGACTTCTGGATCAACTCATACGAACTCAATGTCTCATTCGGACTCACAAAGACAACATTCGGTTCTTTATCCACGCCCCGGCTTGCCACCCACCCTTCAACAGTCTCCCGGCTGGATTTTCGTACGCGCAACTCATCCGGATGCGCGCGGATCACGAACAATGTTTCAGGATGTGATTTGATCACATCGAGAACCAGATCGAGCCACTGGAACATATCCTCGAACACAGTGTTCGCGTGCGGCTGGCTTGTGTCGAAGATGACATTTGTAAAGATGGGGACGATTTGTTTGAACCCCATAGCCTTATTCAGAAAAGACTCGTCAAGTCCCTTTATATCCGCCCAAAACTTGATGCCTGCCATGGTGAAGTCGCCTTGGAAGCGTCTGGCAAGATAGGTGTCGAGTTTTGCATTTTGTTCATCATTCAATTCAAATTCATCTGGAATATTGATAGGATACGCCGTCGCTTCACCATCTGTAAAATAAGCCGTTGCGGGTTGCAATCCCACTTCATGAGTGATAACTCTAATCCTGCGATGTTCAGCCGCAAAACGCGCGGTCGCTTCAGGGAAGAACTGCCCGTTAAAAATGACCACTGCCCTCGGTTGGGTCTGGTCGAGAAAGTCCGCAAATTTCTGTGCCACATTCCACGCCGACAAAATATACTCGCGCAACAGATACCGCGTATTCTCGTCATCATCCAAATGATGGATTCGCAAAATCCATCGCAGGCCGGGTAGGCATAACTTTCCGAGAGGAATACCCCGCCATTCGAAAGTCATCAAGTCTTGCAATGCAAGTTTGGAAGTGGCTATTGCGAGTTGCTCCTCTTGTTCAAAACCAAACCATTTCACACCAGATGTTTGAACGTCGGAACGTTTGAACGTCGGAACGTCTTTATACAACGTCTTCGATTGATATATACATGACCTACAAGGCATCTCTTCGTGTGGATCGTCTCTGTTCGTCCCCAACACACATTTACTCATGCCTGAATTGCAGGCGAAATATGCAACGGGGATTCCTTTCAAGCGCAATGACCACGAAGCCAGCAGATGAAATCCACTATTCCACGAGAGATCGTCAATGCCGGTGGATGCCTTGAAGAAGACCACAGGCGCACTTGACGGAGTCGGTTCTTTACGAGCGACATCACGCGCAACAGAGGCTATCTTTACATTATTGAGCCTGCGGACAAGTCCGCGTTTGAGGCGTTGGGTATAGAGTTCGTGCAGTGAGTTCATTACCAGTTATTGTTCTCTTCGTAACCCAGTCTGACGAGCAAGTCTCCCGCCATATCCTTGAACAGGGACTTGTGCTCATCAGTGAAGTGATTCCGCCACCCGCCTGTCTTCCCTGAGCGGAAGGTGTGACTTTTCTTGGGCTGGATTGCTTCAACCAGAACAGCCAATGCCCTCTCGCGCGGCGTTCCGATTTTGTATCCCGTCTTTTCCACTTCATCGAGCATGGCAGTGAGAGTCGCGTCGCGATTGTTGATCAGATCCTCGAAGCGGATGCACATCACGTTCTTTTGTTCGAGCCATTGGAAAACGCCTTCATAACGTTGCTTGACACTGACCATTTTCAATCCGTCTTTGTCTATACCTGTAATTGCCACCTTAAGCCGTTCGCCAAAATCAGGCAGGGAGTTGTAGAAGTCGTGCATCCCATGTTCTTCGTGCATGTCGGTTGCAAAGAAGACTTGCGAGACGAGCATGTCGCGCGGGTCGCGATAAATGAAATAGTTGACGCGCCCAGCCTCGGTTAAGAAAGAAACGTTTTCGGGCGTGGCATCCACATATCCCCAGCCGATCACACCATCAGGCACATGCCTTAAATCTGAGAGTATGTCGTTTGCCATCCGCCGCCCGCCATCTTTTTTAATTGTGCGAATCGGATCTGCGTCGACATACTTGTATGGCAGGATATGGGTAAAGCCGTTGAGTATCTGCAACAGCAAATGCGACCCGCTCTTCGGCTTGGCATTACCGAAGATGGGCGGCGCTTCATGGAAAGAGAACCGCTTCCATCGCAAAATGGCTTGAGCGGTTTTCCCATAAGGGCGTGCGATACGGCGGATGTATTGTATGATACCCATTTTATTCAATGTAGGGACACAGCGAGACGGTCAACTGTCATGGTCTTAAAACGATTTGCTGTGCCCCTATGCAACATTACTCGTTCACAACCCTTCGTAATTTCTTCATCGATCCCTTTTCAGATTCATAGACTTTTTTCACGCCATCGCCAAGCGAAGCCTCGGTCACGCGGATGTATTTGACAAGTTTCTCGAAACCGCCCGGCTCCACCGATGCCGCCTGGTCGCTCCCCCACATGGCGCGATCCAATGTGATGTGACGCTCAATGGACGTCGCACCCAGCGCAATGGCAACCGCTGATGGGACAAGTCCCACTTCGTGACCGGAATAGCCGATGGGGTTGTTCGGGAATTCTTTGCGGAGCGTTTCGATCATCTTGAGGTTTAACTCTTCAGGCTCGCAAGGATAGGTGCTTGTGCAGTGCATGATAACGAGGTCCTCCGATCCCACAATGTCCACGCCGCGCTTGATCTGATCCATCGTGGACATGCCCGATGAAATGATGATCGGCTTTCCTGTCTTGCGGACGTACTTCAACAGGTTGTGATCGGTCAGCGAAGCCGATGGAACTTTATAGGCGGGCGTATCGAATTTTTCCATGAAATCAACCGAAGGCTCGTCCCATACAGAGACCATCCAATCGATTTTCTTTTCCCTGCAATACCGCTCGATCTCGCGGTATTGCTCTTCGCCAAACTCCACTTTATGACGATAATCGAGATAGGTGATGTAGCCCCAGGGTGTTTCGCGCATCTGTTTTTGCTGGTCGGGCGGTGTGCAGATTTCGGGCGTGCGCTTCTGGAACTTGACCGCATCCGCGCCCGCATGAACTGCCGCATCGATGATCTTCTTTGCAATTTCAAGGTCACCGTTATGATTGATACCCACCTCCGCGATGATATATGCGGGATGTCCATCACCCATCATGCGGCTTCTAAATTTTATTTCACGAGTCATTTAATCTCCTTGGTATATGTCATTGCGAGTGGCGTTTTATGCCACGAAGCAATCTTTCATTTTCCATAAGATTGCTTTGTCAGCCTTCGGCCTCCTCCCAATGACATTAGATATTTTTCAAAATCAATTCACACAACTCACGCACTGCGCCATGTCCCCCTGGCTTGCTCAACACAAAATCCGCGGCTTGTAACACTTCGGGATACGCATCCGAAACCGCCACAGACCAGCCAGCGACTTCAAAGCATGGAAGGTCATTGACATCGTTGCCGACATAGACGACATTTTCCGCTTTGATATCTTTCTTCTCAAGGACTTCCCGCATCACGCGTCCCTTATCCTGCAAGCCAATCCCATGAATTACCTCCACCCTCATTTTTTTCGCGCGCGCCGCCACAACAGAGTTAGGTTCCGACGAAAGGATCATCACTTCGATTCCCTTCTCGCGCAATTCGCCAAACTTAATGCTGTCACTGCGCGAAGCCGCGACCTTTTCTTTGCCGTCCTGATCGGTCCATACACGGTTATCCGTGAATACACCGTCGAAATCAAAAATGACCAGTTCGATCCTCCCGGGCATCTTACGCCGTCGCCTATCATCAGGCGTGACCATATCCAAGCCGCCCTGATAGACCAATGCTTCGTACTTTGCCCAATCGGCAGGTGTATCAATGTCCACAGTGTAGCGCGGATCAATGACCAGCGGATAAACAACGCTCCCTGTGAGTGAATTCTTACGAGTGATCGTCGTTGTGCGGATCGCATCGATGTGGCCGGTCTGCCAATACGCGGGTGGAAGGATCTGCCTCGGCGAGTTGTACGGCTCGGCGATCCCCTCCACTCCAAGCAGGGGATTCATCGGTTTGTCATATCCATTAAATCGCCACATTTTGTATGGATTTTGCCCTGCCGGCACCACGCCACGAACACTGTCCGCATCAGGGTTTTCGATAAGGATTTTGATCGCGCTATCTATCATGTCTGTTGGACGGATGGGGGAAGTCGGGCGCAGTTGAACGACAATATCTGGTTGATATCCCTCGATATCTTCGAGCCACTTCAAGGCATGCTCGAAGGCTGGCAGGTCTGGAGTTCGATCCTGCGCGAGTTCATGCGGACGCAGGAACGGGGTCTCTGCACCATATTCACGCGCGACTGCCGCGATCTCTTCGTCGTCGGTCGAGACGATGACGCGCGAGACGCTGTTCGCCTGCAAGCCAGCTGCGATGCTCCATGCCACCAACGGGTAACCGGCAAATGGCTTGATATTCTTGCGCGGGATTCCCTTCGAACCACCGCGTGCAGGGATGAGTGCGAGAATGTGGGTCATAATGATTCATTGTTGGGGTGGGGTTTCCCCGCCCACGAATAGGACGAGAGGATCTCGCCCCTACGAGTAATTACCACGCTGTCCAACCGCCATCAACGACAACGTTATTTCCTGTCATGTAAGACGATGCGTCTGAGGCAAGGAACAACAGGGCGCCATTCATCTCGTCCTTGTTCGCCATGCGTCCCAGAATCGTCTTTGCGGAGTAATTGTTTACGAAATATTCCTCGTGATTGTTGAACACGCCGCCGGGCGTCAACGCGTTCACGCGGATCTCGGTGCCTGCGTAATAGGCGGCGAGATATTTTGTAAATCCCATCACGCCTGCCTTGGTTACTGTGTAATAAACCGGCTTGAACGCCACACGTTGACCATCCCTGATGTAAATGCGCTGGTCGGGACCGTTGAGCCCGTATGTGGAACAGATGTTGATGATGCTTCCCTTTTTGCGCTGTGCGATCATTGGCTTGACGCATGCCTGCGTGACGAGGAACATCCCCGTCAAATTCACGTTCATTGCGGCGTTCCATTGATCGAGGGGGTAGTCCTCGAACGCGCCGGGGGCGATCCCTTTTTTTGCGGCTTCGGGGTCGAACTTGGGGTCGAGCGCGGCGCTGTTGACGAGAATATCCAACCGACCAAACTCGGATAATACTTTTTCAACCATGGCAATGACAGAGTCTGGTTGGGTGATGTCAGTGGGAACGGCAAAGGCGTTGTGTCCGTTTTTCGTAAGCGTATCAGCCGCCTCCTGCGAAGCGGAAGCGTTCAGATCCACAACAGCAACGGATGCGCCAGCCTCAGCTAATGTTCTGCAAAATTCCGCGCCGAGCAACCCCACCCCTCCTGTCACAACTGCCACGCGCCCGGTCAGTTCAAATTTTTTCTGTATGTTCATAGTTCCCTTTATGGTTTTGTGATGAAGATCGAATCGCCCTGCGCCTTGAACCCAAGGTGCAACCCATCGGTCAATACTCCGACATCGCCTGCAATATTTTCGCCGTGGTCGAAGAGCGCCATCACAGCCCTGCCCTGCTCGATATCATCCTTTATGTTCAGGACATCTTCTTCAAAGCCTGCCCGTTCCAGCGCGGTTGCTGAGTCGTAGCGGCTGGGCAATACTTTTGCGCCGCGCCCAACGTACAAGTAAACTGCGGCAGGTTCATTGGTATAGATACTCACGCTATCAGGCAGTTCTCGCAGATATGCCATCGCCTCCGAATCGTACCATTGGAAGGAGGCATATCCAAGCCCGCCCTGCGACCAATGCGCAAAGGTGACAGATTGTTTATAGACCGAAAGACAAAACACGAGAATCGTTGCAACGATCACAAGCGGGCGGCGCTTCTTCCGCATCCAAATGCCGAACGCAACCAGCAAAATCAATAAGCCGACAAACACAGGCGACAGGATACGCAATTTAAATTTTGTCGCGGCATCGAACATGGTCATGGACGCGACGATGGAGGCGAGGTAGGCAAAGATGTACAAGCCGGTCGTGAATGAAATGACCTCGCGCGACTCTTTCCCGGCTCTTTTCAAAACGGACGCCCGGCGCGGTCTCGAAATATATTTCCACGCCCCAAGCAGGGTCCAAATCAGAACCGCGCCGAGGACAATAACGATCATCCCTTCGACGATAAATGGTTGTCTGGCGAGCGCCCTGCGCCACTCTTCAACCGGGATGATGAAACTGGAAAACGTGTACATGCCGAGCCGGATGTTTTCATTGGTGATGGGATGCCACACAAATGCACGATTGGTCGCGTTCTCTGCGATGATGCGGTTGCGGAGCGCCCATCCCAGCACAAGAGGGAGAAATCCCGCTAGGAAAATGCCAATGCTGGTAAATCGTTTTCGCCATGTGGAGCGCAAGATGCAGATCGCAAAGATAAATGTCGCGGTCAGCGCGAGACCGGCATATCGCGTGAGATATGCCATCCCTGCAAGCACCCCGCAAGCGACCAGCCACCACCACTCGCCGGAAATCCCCCTGCCAACCGAGGAGGGCGGGAGTTCGAAATACAGGTCGAACATCCAGAAGGATAACAGGGAGAGGAAAATGAACAGCGGTTCACTCATCGCAACCGTATGGACCTGGAGCATGTCTCCGTTTGCGACGAACAACACTGCGATCACGATCCCGGCGGTCAGCGAGGGGGTCATCCGCCAGACCAGTATGCCAAGCAGACCAGCGTTCACTCCGAACAATATCGCATTTACAAAGCGCGTGCCGCGCAACGGGTCAAGCCCAAAGAGACCGAAGAATGCCAATATCGATGAGAAGCCCGGGGGGAAATGTGTGACCGGTCCATTACTTGCCAGCCAAGCCTCACGGTAACCGTCTCCTGCAAGCATGCTGCGCGCGCCGGCAATATATGCAATGGAATCATCCGACAGCCCCAGCCCTGCGGGAGTCGCTTTGAGGACGAGAATTGTCCCGATAACGGCAAGCAGGCTGAGGGTCAGAACCGAAGCGAGGCGTGGATTGAGGCGGGTGCTCATCGATTTAAGAGAAAGCATTTGGAATTCCGAAGTTCTACTTCTGATGTTTCGCTTCTGTAAATATCCACAAGTAGAACTTGTGGAATCCATATCTAAAAACAGAACGCGAAGGCTTTCATTATACCTTCGCGTCCTTCTGAATAGCCTTGTTAGTTTCCGTTCAAATAGCCTTGTTCTTCGAGATATTTGACCACGATGTGCGCGTTCTCTTCAGGCGTGGCACCAAACCCCTTGAGTGTGATCTCAGGGTCGATTGGCGGCTCATAGGGATCGTCCACGCCGGTGAAGCCCATCGGCTTGCCGTCCTGCATTGCCTGGCGCGCCTTTGCGTACAAGCCTTTCACGTCGCGCTGTTCGCAGACTTCAACGGGAGTATCCATATAGATGGTGATAAAGTTATCGCCGACCATCTTGCGCGCTTCATTACGCGTGGAGCGGTAGGGGCTGATCGCGGCACAGATCACAGCGCCGCCTGCATGGACGATCTCGCCGGCTACGAAGCCAATGCGCAGGATGTTCGTATCGCGGTCTTCCTTGCTGAACCCGAGCCCCTTCGAGAGATGCGTGCGGACAACGTCACCATCGAGGATAGCGATCTCGCGGCCGCGTTCGAGCAGGAGCGAAGTAAGCACCTGTGTGGTCGCGCTCTTGCCGGAACCGCTCAAGCCTGTGAACCAGATGCAGAATCCCTGCTTGTGGCGCGGGGGATACATTTCACGCAAAATTTCGGCGGTCTCGGGGCGGGTGAACCATTGGGGGAGAAGCCTGCCCTTCGCAAGATAATCGTCGCGAACCTGTGTACCAGAGATGTTGGCAACCTTCGCACCCTTGGGCACATCCTTTTCCTCGACATAGCGGTCTTCATCGGGGAGATAAACCAACATTTCGAACGGGACCATCTTGACGCCCAGTTCTGCTTCATATTTGGTCATCAATTCCTGCGCGTCATACGGACCGTAGAACGGTTTGCCCGAAGAATCATTTCCGGGTCCCGCATGATCGCGCCCCACGATGAAGTGGTTCGCTCCATGGTTGCGTCGGATAATGGCATGGAGCAATGCTTCGCGCGGTCCTGCCATCCGCATGGCAAGCGGCAGAAGGCTGAGCATTGTGCTGGTTTTGTCGTAGTAGTTATCTACCAATGCCCGATATGTACGGACACGGGTGTAGTGATCCACATCGCCGGGTTTGGTCATGCCGACGACAGGATGGACGATCAACGAACCCTGGACTTTTTCAGCAGCACGTTTGGTCAATTCTTCGTGGATGCGGTGCAGGGGGTTGCGCGTCTGGAATGCGACAACGTTATTGTGTCCCATTTCTTCCAACATGCCGCGCACCTGTGCGGGGGTGTGGCGAAGGCTGACAAAGTCGTGATACTTGGGCAGGTTGACAACCTTCAACGGACCGGAGATACAGACCTTGCCCCAGCGTTCCATTTCAGAGACCATCGGGTGGCGAGGATCAGTGGAGCCGTAGGCAAGCGCGGCTTCGGTATCGGTATCCCAATGATAGACCTCGTCGAGCGTCATGATGGCGATCGTGTCGTTGTTTGCGTTACGCAGGACAAGATCCTCGCCAACGGTCGGCAGTTCTTTTGGATCAGCTGTCAGCGTGATGGGAAGCGGGAAGAGAGTCCCGTCTGCGAGGCGCATTTCCTTGAGGACGCGATCGTAATCGGCTTTACCCATGAAGGTCGTCAGGGGTGAGAAGCCACCGGTGGCAATCAATTCAAGGTCGCATAGATTGCGCATGGTGATCTTGATGGAGGTGAGTTTCGAGGCGCGCGCAAGCAGTTTCTCGCGTTCTTCGCCCTCCACGACAAGGTTCAACAGTTTTCCCCCATACGGGGTAATGAGTTTTGCTCTTGACATTATTTCTCCTTATGTTGCACAGAAAGGCTCTGTGAAAATTTCAGACACAAGGCGCTATTATAACCCAAAATTCAGCGTCTGAATTTTGAAATTAATCCTTCAGTGATATGAGCATGGGAATTGGAGGCTTTCACCCACTCTGACCATCAGTCAGAATTGGCTCCGGCTCCTCCAGGATTTGAAAATAGCCATCCCCTGCGCAAGCGCGGCACACGATCAGATCGTCCTTGGAAGTTTCGCGTCCGTTGATGACCTCTTCGCCGCAGACATCACACATCGTCCTCCTGCCAGCCCTGCTTACAATTTGGGATAGAGGCATGTCCAATTGCACATGTTGAACGATGAACAGTTCCGAGGCAGGCATGCATTGATAGCCAAGCAACATGGCTTCCCAACGGTTTCTAGCAGTGGGGAAACATTCCCTGGCAAGTGAACGCGATTTTGGCGAGGGCACGATGCGGAGGGATGTTTCAGAGGCGGTATCGGTAAATGTCGCCGCGACCTTCCCAAAGTCCAAGATGCGAAGCGTGCGCCCGCCAACATGACAGCCCGTTGCCGCGATGAGTCCATCCACGGTGCATCCATCGGTTTCAGATATCACAAGCAGGCGTTTATCCACGCGAGGAAGATCAAGATCAAGCAATTGTGAAGCATACAACGCCATGCGTGCCCCAAGCACCTGCCGCGGACAGAGATGCTTATGCCGCGAAGAACTCTCGCGGAGGATCTCATCCAGAGTGCGCATTATTTTTCATCATCCAACGGGACGAAGCCCTTGCCGAGGATCTCCTGTGCGGGGGAGACGATCACAAATGCGCTCGGGTCTTCCTTTGCCACGGCAACTTTCAAGTTATGCGCCTCAGTAACTGTCAGAGCGCATACCAGAACAGAACGTTCGGAATGTGTATACATGCCCTGTCCTTTCAATGCGGTAACGCCCCGTCCGAGATCAGCAAGCATTCGTTTGGATACTTCATCCGGTTTGCCGGTAATGATCAATGCCAATAACTGCCTTCTGCGCCGGCGATGTGTGAACCATGAACGGAGACCTTTCGGCGGTTCATGCACCAGGTCTGAGACCGAAACGGTCGGGCTGTCTGCACCGAAGCGCGGCAGGATCTCGCCTGTGGCGCGGGTCATTGTTACAGTTATCACGGCAATAAGGGCAAGGCATAAATAAAAGACCAACCCAATAAGAATGATGAACTGCCCGGAGATTGGTCCTATTGATGCGCGGTTCAAAAATTCGGCCAGGCCGGAAGCGGGTTGTGGGAACAACCATATTTTTGCCGCCCAGGAAGCATACAGGATGAGAAAGATCCAAAAATAATTTCTGCGAAGACGACGTCCCAACGCCTCCCACAGGGAGATTGGGAAGCTGGGCGCCAGCAGGTTTTCTGCCAGGCTTTCCGCCCATTCAGGAGAAGGATGGAACGGCGGCACGAGCATGGCGGCATAGAAATCCGTTTCCATCAGGCGCACGCGGTAACTCCACAATTCGTAATAACGATAACGCCGCGCTTCGATGAACAGGAACCACATCACCAACAGCGTATTGAGAATGATGATGCCATGATGGATGTTTGGCTGACTAAATGCGATCGAAAGCGTCGCGCCTGTGGATACAACCGCCCAGTTCGTTGTTGTGTCCAACCGCTGACGCCATACGTTCGCGCGGTTCACCTCTGCGCGGAAGAAGTGCACCATCGCGGTGACGAACTCGCCGGTCTTCATACTATACCCGCGGTAGGTCCATACGGGTTCCTCAGGATTTTCCTGCTTTGGGGGTTCTTTTGCTTTGGTAGATTTGGTGGCCATAATGTTTATTCTACTGGATGTTTAACCGCTTCAGACTCAGGGATAGGGCAATCGCATCTAATTTGGCATTCAAAGCTGCACAATTCTGGGAGAAATGCATTATTTGAAGCCATTTTTGTTGGAGTTATCTCAGTTTGTCCAGTTCCTCGATGCCAGGGTACTCCGTTTAACCTTGTTGAAGGCT
>DATDAG010000349.1:0-2488 GCA_036525495.1 Anaerolineales bacterium | reverse complement strand
GAGATGATAGGCGGCGATGTTGAGAATGCGTCCGTTTTGAATGGGGGTCACAAATTTATTCCACGCCAGGATCAGATCAGAAATATAAAAAAGAAACGCGCCCACGCTCAAGTAGAACGAAGCGCTCGTATTCCATTCGGGATTCGAGATCGTCGTCATCGCGGCGTATAACATCACGGTGATGACAGCGGAATACACGGTCACGGGGATTATTAAACGCGCCTGCCCCTTTGCGCGGATCGCGGAAATGATCCTGCGCATCATCCGCACTGCGGTCATCGAAAGGATCACGATCAAAATCACCGACCACGAAGTGAAAGCCATCAACTCGTTTTGAAGACCAACGATGTAGGCGACATGCGCCAGCAGGAACGTGATCAAACCAAAGATGAACATACGGTCGAGCGAGATCATCAATAACACATCCCCTATCAGGGAGAAGATCAATCCAACGCCAAACCATAAGGTTAGTCCCAGCAGGCCGGTGTTTAGGTATAGCCAGATGAACAGACAGATCATTACGGCAGGTTTTGCCACATACTCCAACTTGTCCAGTTTCTTCCACAACGCCCACGATTCAAGCGCGGCGAAGATCAAAGCAAGGATGGGCCAAATGTTCATTTACAACTCCCGAATAATGATGTCGTCCTGAGCCTGCGGATGCTTCTTCATACGAAATACAATCCCTAACATTGCGGGGAACATCCACCCGATACATGGAAGCGATGGTTTTCCGTCTGTCTGGGTCTGTTCTCCCGTGGGATCATCCGCTTGTTCGTTGGTATTGGGTTGTGTTGGCGCAGGCTCGAATTGCGGACATTCCAAAGTTATTTCCGATGGGATCAAAGCCTGGGGCGGCAGGTTCAAGTTGGAATTGAATCCATAAACCCTGATGGTTTGCCTTTCTCCCGATTTCAGAACGTCCGATGTGGCAATGCTGTAACCGTGCCCGCCGTTATCTCCCAGTGCCGAGGCAAGATCCTCACGATATCGGTTGGCTGATGTTGTATATAAAGCGGTCTCCGCGCCGTCCTCGTTCACCCTGCGGACCTCGATATTGATCGGCTGATTAGGCGCTTTTGGGTCCCAGGCCCATCCATCGATCGCTTCGCAGTTCGCGAGATCCACATACCCTTCAGGCGGCGCAAAATCTGTGGGGTGCAGTTCGAATAATCGGCGCATCCCATCCGTGACCTGTTCCAGTGTCCCGACGATAATAAAACTTTGGTAGGTATACACTCCCGCAGGCGCCGGGACTTCATGAATAATAATGTTCCATTTGTTCGTCCGGTCTTCCGGGTTGGGCACGTCATACATCAATATCTCATACACGATGACATCTTCCGCGGTATAGGCGCCCATGGCGTACGCGCCGTCTTCGGTGGCAAGGATCGGCGGAACTTTGGATACGTGAACGAACGACCAGGGCTCAACGAGAGGCTGGCTCTCCGGCTTGAGCAGTTCGCCTGTGCTTGGATCGTATCTATAGTAATTCGTGAACTCGTAGGTCAGATAACCGGTCGGCGCTTCCAAATGCAGTCTGGTATAGGGCTCCTGTGTCGTGATCTCTGCCGTAAACGCGATGACGTTTTCGATGCTCCCGTAACCAATTTCGATGGTCTTATGCATGATGTGATCCGAAATCAACGTATCATTGACCGCTTCTACTGTCCCTTCGCAGAAACCTGTTTCTCCCGGAGCCAGCCAATACGCCGGCTGGACTGTGGTCGTTAGCAGGTTCGATTCCGGACGGCACACTTCCAGCAGATCGCTGGTCGATGATGGTTTGAACAGATCGCTGGCTGAGCCCGGTTCGGTTGGATTTAAGCATTCACCGTATCCATCCATTTGCCAGGCATAACTGATCTGGCGGCCATGATCGAAAACGTTGATGAATTCCTTCCCCCGCCAAGTGATCGAATCCACCGCGCCGCCGAAACGCGCTGAAACCTGAAGCACCAGTTCGTCTCCATCCACCAGTCCGCTGATCTGTTGAATGTAATCATCAGGAGGGTTCTGGTCGCAGGTCTGGTCCTGGGCAGACACAACAGGCTTCAATTCCTGCAAGGTATTCTGCCGGGGTCGATCGCCAAGTGATAAAACAAGAAGAAATGAAAGAAAAGCCAAGCCTGCTGGAATGCTAAGATGTCGCATTGATTCTCCTCCAAATTTGATTAATTATCTGCTCGTGATGATTGGTTATTTATAACATCAATGCGAAACGAAAACCGTTATCTTCTCTTTTTCTTCTTCCCCTTTACCCGATACCCAAACCTCTGCATCGCATTCTCATCGTTGCGCCAGTCTTTCAGCACCTTCGCACGCAATTCCAGAAACACTTTGCGTCCGCCCATATCCTCGATCTCTTTTCGCGCATCACTCCCAATTGATTTCAACATCCTCCCGCCCTCACCGATCACGATCCCCTTTTGCGAATCGCGCTCCACGAAGATCGTCGCCGCGATGTACAACATCCCATTCTCGCGCT
>DATDAG010000348.1:0-3203 GCA_036525495.1 Anaerolineales bacterium | reverse complement strand
CTTCACCTTCGCGGGACGGTACGAAACCCCAAAGGATCGGGTTCTCTTCGGTGCCCACTTTGGCTGGACCACAGGCGGACAGCATCAACGAGCTGATCACAACCACAGCCATCAACAAATACAGTGACTTTTTCATTTTCTTCTCCTGATAATTTGGATTGGGAAAGTCTCCCTTGTGAAAATTATGATACGGCGAAATATAGATTTAGACAATTGACTTTCGTTTTGATAAATAGTTATTGTTCACTTAAGAGCAAAAGCACATCCACCCTGGATTCTTCAACAAGGTTATGGAACTCGTGGAAATCCCCGTCGTTCACAGTCTGCAATTCCTCGATATCGTATGCGGTCTTGAAGGCGGCGCTTCCTGCGTCCGTTTGCATAATGGCAGGTATGTGATTGGAAAAAAGATCGCGCATGGGCTGGGGCATTTGTGTGGAAAACGCCAGCACTTTATATGGGATGATCTCAGGGGCTCGCCAGATGACAAGCACCTGTTCGATCAGGTCTGGCATTTCGTCTTCGAGCGAGGGGAATTTGCGCGCGTCGATGTACGAAGCTCCAAAATCGCAGATGCCGCCCGCATACAGTGACCGAACAACTGTGGTCTGACCTCCCACGAACGCGGCGGGTCGCACCTGGATCTGTGCCTGATTCAACAACCCTAGCGGGATCACATACCCTGAAAGAGATGTCTCCTCGCTCCAGCACGGCTTCTTCTCGTTGAATTGCACGAGCGCAATGGATGCACCGGCCGTATTCGCCCCGGTATCATGATCGAAATAGGAAGTGAATCCACTTTTGCGCGGCGCGAGGAATTGCGCCCCATATTTGACCTCTCCATCGTTCACAACCGCGTATTGTGCACGCACCAGTCCCTTTTGATACGCAAGCGCGTACGACAACGGATCAAGCAACACGATATGGGCATTCCCTTTTTCGAGCGCATCCACGAGCGCGGCATACGAATCGGGGACGATCACGAGGACCACGTAACCCGTCCGTTCTGTGAATTGGGCGGCGATCTCGCGCGCAGCGTTGATCTGTTCGGATGAGTCGGCGGAAGGGGGCAGGGCGAGGATCAACGGATTTTCCGCCAGACCCAGTTCTCCCGTAGGTGGAAGCGGAGTTTCATCCAATGTGGAGGTAATGACAGGGATGTGCGTCTGAGTTGGTTGGGTCAACGCGATAGGCGTCAGATTACATCCCCCAAGCAGGAACGTGACAAGAATGAAAGGCGTTAATAGAAGGTGTGTAAGCTTCACGATAAGTTGTTGAGATTATAATACGCTCATGAAAAATAATAACCTGTTCTCGTTTTTGATCCTTGTAGTGCTTTTGGCTGGCGTTTACTTTATCGTGCAGACCGTGCGCGAAGCGTCACAAGCCGCGGCGGCGCCGTTCCAGCAGGTGAACCAGGCGAACCAGGCATTGCAGACGCAGGTCTCGAACCTGCTCAATCCCACGCCGACGATCATCCCCGACCCCGTGACGTATATCAACGAGATCCGCGCGCTGGCACGGCTGGAGACGATCCAATACAGCGTCGAGAAGGTGATAACGGGGCAGACGGGCGGAGGTAGTTTTGAAACATTGTTTGGCGATAAGATACTATTCGTCGGGCATGGCACGGTCATCGCGGGGATAGATATGGAAAAACTGCTCCCCGAACATATGCGTTATGAGAATGGCGTACTCACCGTGCAATTACCTCCCGCCGAAATTTTTATTGCCGCGCTCGACAACGAAAAATCTTACGTCTATGACCGCGACACCGGCTTGCTCACCAAACCCGATCCCAATCTCGAAACGCTCGTCCGCCAGCGTGCCGAACAGGAGATACTCAAAGGCGCGCTCGAGGACGGCATTCTCGAACAGGCACAGATCAATGCCGAGGCGTATCTCTTGAAGTTCTTTAGCGCGCTTGGTTTTCCGAACACGATCTTTGTGGATGACCAGGGATAGCCCCCTCATGTCCCCCCATTTGGATACAAATGGGGGGATGGTTATACACGCTCTGTCCATGACGGGTGATCGTATTTTTCTTTGACCAATTCGTCCGTCCTTCTGGATTCGGATTCAGACAATTCCCCTCTCTCGAAACTTAATCCCAATTGCGCTTCGAACGCGCCGACGAATGCTTGCGCGGTGCTTTGCCAGCTTACCTCCCTCCCCAAAGCGGATTCGACAGTCGTTGCCCGTTCCAGTAAACGCTTCGATGCGGTTTCTCTCGCTGATTCATTTTCAAACACCAAAGCCTGACAAATACGCGTGAGGTCGCCTGTGAGTGGAAGAGTTCCATGTTGAAGCACGCCATCCTTTTTGCGGGCTTGTGCCGAGCCTATCAGTTTCTTTCTGTTGACCGTGATTTCGTAAGTTGAGGGGATTTCAAAGCAGACTGGGTTAAGTGTTTCACCGTCATTTACCTTCCCCTTTTTCATTTCAACGGGAATTTCCAAACTTTTGACTGCAAGTAGCAACGCTTGTGCGAGACGGTTATAGCTTTCAAGTACACTGCCTCCCACGCGCGGTTCATCAGTTGGAGCGATGATAGAGTAGGTCAATTCATCGGTATGCAGGATCGCTCGCCCGCCGGTGGTGCGTCGGACAACCTCCCAGCCCCGTTGTTTGAGGCGTGTCATGTCCACATCTGCGAAGGGTTGGGCATGCCCCAGCGAGAGACAGGCTGGTTCCCATGCATACAGGCGCAGGGTCGGGACAGATTCGCCGCGCCCAATGTGTTCGAGGATCGATTCGTCGAGTGCCATATTCCACGCGCCGCGAGCAGGAGGGGTGATGAGGAGCCGCCAGAGAGTCATAAGGGGATATTGTAATCAGAAAACTGTAACCTTTTCACAAAAATTTTACTTGAATTTCACCTGAAAATATTGCATAGTGAATTTGGATAAATAGGATGAATTAGGTAGATTTTAGAAAAGGAGAGTCCTCATGAACCGAAAATTTAACAAAATATTAGTGTATTTCGTTCTAATTGTTGCCTTCATGGTCGCACAGACTGCCCTTGCCGCTCCGCAGTATTCGATCGTTGATCTGGGAATATTAGGTGGAGACAGCAGCCGTGCCCAGGATATCAACGAACGCGGACAGATCGTAGGCGAAAGCACAAACCCCTCAGGAGACACCCATGCCTTCCTGTGGAAAAATGGCGTCATGATTGATTTGGGGACTCTGGGTGGATCGTA
>DATDAG010000347.1:0-3861 GCA_036525495.1 Anaerolineales bacterium | reverse complement strand
GCGCAGTTCTTCCAGACCAACCTGGTCTACGATGTGGAACGCATGGAGATCTGGTTGAACGAGATCGCCATGCGCAACATTCTCGACAAGGTCTATATCATGATCGGCATCACGCCGCTCAAGAGCGCCAAAATGACCCGTTACATGAACGAGGTGCCAGGTGTGTATGTCCCTGATGAGATCATCAAGCGCATGGACGATGCGCAGGAGAATGGCGGTCCCGAAGGCGCGCAGGAGGAAGGCTTCAAGATCGCGCTCGAACTGATCGAGAAGATCAAGAAATTGCGCGGGCAGGGCATTCACGGCATTCACATCATGCCCGTTGGCTGGGAAGCGATCGTGCCGCGCATCGTCAGCGAGGCAGGGCTGTTGAAACCGGGATCAGTTGTCCCTGAGAGTGAAGCGGAGTCTGTCCCGGCGTAGAAGAAATGAATCGGAGACCTTCCCTGCGGCGTATCGTCAAGGATGCGACAGGTCAGGATGTGTCAAAATGCCAGTCTTGTTTCGATTGTGACCTTTCCATCCAGGATGAATTGGATATTCCGCTGGGAAGTCTCATCCAACTGGTTTTACAGAACGATGAGGAGGCGCTTCAGAGCCGGACTCTTTGGTCTGATTCTGTTCTCGAAGCCTCCCGCCATGCCTGCAAGCGTGGAATCGATTTGCATGCGGTGATCACCGTACTTCGCGAGGAATCCATGCGAAGAGACGGACAATAAAAAAAGGTTCTGCTGTTTTTGACCGAATCTTTTCAACCAACAAGGGGCATGAGGGAGAATTGAAAAGATAAACTTTACAAGCATTGTGCCTCTTAATGGTAAGGATTCAGCCAGATACGGTGGAGCCACAAAAGGAGGCAGGTATGAATACGGAAGAACTTCTTGCGAGGGCAAAGAAGCCTTCTGCTGATGCAATGAAATTGCATCCGTTCTATCGGGGGAAGATCGAAACGAACCTCAAGTGCACCGTGCACAGTTTCGATGATTTTGCCATTTGGTACACCCCGGGGGTTGCCGCGCCGTGCAAAGCGATCCACGCGGACCCTGAACTAGTCTACGAGTACACTAACAAGTGGAATACCGTAGCAGTGGTCAGCGACGGGACGCGCGTGCTGGGTCTCGGCGACATCGGTCCGAAAGCGGGGTTGCCTGTCATGGAGGGTAAGGCGCTCCTGTACAAATATCTGGGCGGAGTGGACGGCGTGCCGATCATGCTCGACACGAAAGACCCGGATGCCATCATCAACACGGTGCTGATGCTGCAACCCGGGATTGGCGGGGTGAACCTCGAAGACATCTCGCAACCCAAGTGCTTCTATATCCTCGACACACTTCGCGAGAAGGCAGAGATACCCATCTGGCACGACGACCAACAGGGGACAGCGACAGTGACATTGGCAGGACTCATCAACGCGCTGAAAGTTGTCGGCAAGAAGATGGAGGATGTGAGCATCGCCTTCATCGGGAGTGGCGCTTCGAACGTGGCGTGCTCGCGGCTGATCTTCGGTTGGGGGGCGGACCCAGCCAAGTGCTACATGGTGGACAGCAAAGGCATCCTCGGCAAGCACCGCAAAGACCTTGAAATGCGCAAAGCCGAATATAAAGACAAGTGGCTGTTATGCAACAAGACAAACGAACAGGGACGAGAAGGCGACATTCCCGAAGCTATGAAGAATGTGGACGTGGTCATCGGTCTCTCGAAGCCGGGACCAGACGTTATCAAGCCGGAGTGGGTGAAGACAATGGCAAAGGACGCGATCGTGTTTGCCTGCGCGAACCCTGTCCCTGAGATCTGGCCCTGGGAGGCGAAGGAGGCAGGCGCGGCTGTGGTCGCGACCGGGCGTTCCGACTTCCCGAACCAGGTCAATAATTCTTTAGGATTCCCCGGCATCTTCCGCGGTACTCTTGATGTCCGCGCCAAGACGATCACCGATGAGATGTGCTTCGCAGCCGCGCAAGCCATGGCCAACCACGTTGAAGACCGCCTCACCCCGGATTTCATCCTACCTGGCATGGATGATTGGGAGGTTTTCCCGAAGGAAGCCGCCGCGGTGGCGATGAAGGCCATCGAGCAAGGGCTGGCGCGCATCGAATGCACCTACGAAGAAGAATTTGCACGCGCATCGAAGATCATCAAACGCTCACGTGATATGACCCAACGCATGATGGAAGAGGGCTTCATCGCCGAGCCGCCCGAGGTTGACGGCAATAATACCGAGATCGATAATGAAACGATAAAAGCCGCTTATTAGGCGAAAGGAGAACAATCATGTACGACTTGATTATCATAGGCGGCGGACCTGCCGGTCTGACTGCCGCTGTGTACGCGATCCGCAAGAGATTGAATGTTCTGCTCGTCTCGAAGGATCTGGGCGGCAAGACCAACTACCGCCTCGCCCTGCCATGGATCGAGGACTATCAGGTCATCAAAGGACTTGAGATCGTCAACAAATTCCGCAACGCACTGGAATATCTGGACTTTGCCCGACATATCGAATCGGTGGACAAGGTCGGGAAGAAAGACGATCACTTCCTCGTTACGACCAAGAATGGCGCGAACCTTGAAGCCAACGCTGTGATCCTTGCGACGGGAACAAGACAGGCGCGTATGGATGTTCCGGGCGAAAGGGAATACACTATGAAGGGCTTGTGCTATTCAGCCCTCTCCTACGCTCCGCTCTTCATTGACAAGTCCGTTCTGGTAATCGGGGATGAAGAACTTGCGCTTCGCTCTGCGGGTGAACTTGCCACGGTTGCAAAAGAAGTGACCATGATCTGCGCCGACGACCGAAACCTCGGCACGCCGTTGGGGAAAAAACTCCAACAGGCGGGCAACGTCAAGATCATGAAGGACTGCGAGATCGTCGAGGTCAAAGGGGATGAATACGCCCGCAAACTGATCCTGAAGGATAAATCTGGCAAGTTGAAGGAATTCGAAGCGGACGGCATGTTCGTCGAAAAGGCGCTCACCGCCAATACCGGCATGGTCAAAGACATTGCGAAGCTCGACGAGCAGGGACGCGTAATGGTGGACAACTCTTGCCGCACCAGCGTCCCCGGCCTGTTCGCGGCGGGTGACGTCACAGATAACTACGCCGAGCAGGTTTTGATCGCGGTCGGTGAAGGAGCCAAAGCCGCGCTCAGCGCGTACGAATATTTGTTGCCCAAGCTCTAAAACTTCAGATTGGACTTGGTGGAATATAAACTTAAAATAAAACATGCATGCCGTAAACATCCTGGGCACGCATGTTTTATTCGTGTTTAACTCTAGCAATGTGTTACGCGGACTTCTTCCAGATAACCCAATGCTTGCTGAGGAGGGCTTTTCTTTAAACCAGATGGCAGAAAGATGACAATCATGGCGGCGGTAATTGCCAGGATGGATCCCGTTCCATAGAGATTGACAGGACCGAATCTTTCCAAAACATATCCTGAACCGGCAAATCCGATCACGCCGGATGCCCAATTCATCGTGCCAACCAACGGCAGTGCTTTCCCCAAAAACCTGCGCTTCAAGATGTCTGTTGCAAAGGCTGGAGCCATGGAAGTGATCACGCTGCGAGAAGCGAGCACCAGTGATGACACGATCCAGAATTGCCATAGTTCCTGTGCTGCGATCAGGATCAAAGAGCCGCCCATTGCCACCAGATACCCCATCAATAAGAAGCGCTTGCGACCAAGCCTGTCGGCTAACATACCGATTATTAATGTAATAGGAATGGTGACCGTTCTTGTTTAGCGTCTAAAGCAGGAAAACGGCATATGTGGCAGTCAAGTCGCTAGAAAGCCACCTAGCACCATCTGTGCTAGCCGTACCTGTAGGCGTCACGATGGTAAAACCGAATGCGACCACCACAGATAG